>CAZOXJ010000343.1:0-3357 GCA_964583325.1 uncultured Lentimicrobiaceae bacterium | reverse complement strand
CTTAATCAGAAAAGAAATATTTCTCATAAATACAAACTCATCGATGAATAGTTGGTTATATTTGTAGGGCTGTTTATGTATGTTCAAAAAAAAAATTAAAAGCTATGAAGAAACTCAGTGTAATGCTCATCGTTGCATTTTTCGCAATCACTACAACATCAGTAAATGCTCAGAATAAGATCGGTGTTCGCGCCGGATTTCAGAATTCAACTCTTCAGAAGGATGGTTCAATGATTAGCGGAACTGATTCTTATAATAGTTTTTATATCGGATTATTTAAAACGCATAAAATTGTGCCGGCAGTGCATTTCGGTTACGGACTCGAATACATGACCACCGGAGCCGAATGGAATGATAATTCGGAAAGTGTAATTTTGAGTAATATAAGTATTCCACTGTACCTCGAAGGTAAGCTGGGACCGGTATTTGCGCTTGGCGGAATAGCAACCAATTTCAAAATCAATGAGAAATATAGCGGGCTCATTTCTGATTCGCCCTTCGGAGAAGAGAAATTTAATACGGTTGATTTTCCCTTGTTTTTGGGTGCTGGTTTAAAAATACTGTTATTTACTATCGAAGCCCGTTATCACTGGGGACTGACCGAAATTAACGAAGGTGTAAAATCACAGTATCTGCAACTGGGAGTCGGGGTGTCTTTTTAAGTCGGAAGGCGGATGCCGGAAGATGTAAGACGCATGCCTGCTGCAAGCAGGGAATACGGAAGAATGCTGACTAAAGCAAATCCGATCTATTTCTTTTTCAACGGATTCCACTTCGTTTTGTCACCTTCTGCGGCTTTTTTATCAGCCCTGGCAGCCTTTTTCTTCTCTTTATAGTCCTGTTTGTTCTCCTTCGACATAATCATGGTTTCTTTCATCCCTGCCAGGAATGATTTAAGGATAATATTAAACCCTCCCTTGTTCATGTCTCTTTCAACCTGGTATTTCACCACTTTTGGCGGCATGCCGGCTGTAGGCGGGTTATGGGTTGACAAATAGGTGTTAGCGGCAAAACCAACTACCGAGTTTTGCCAATTCTTATCCGTTAATTTCAAGTCTACCGAAAGATCGTGGTACAAAAATTTCATGGTTCCGGTTGCTGTGGTCCGGTAGACTGCTCCTGTAAGTGATATCTGATCAACGGTTCCCTTGCTGATTTTAGCAGGTGTATAAGCCAGAAGTAACTGATTCAGATCGAGCAGATTAAACTTTCCGGCTTTCACCGTAATACTGAATTGTGGCTTTGTATAGCTATACGCAGCGTACAAATGTATGAGCACCTTATTTTCGATGTAGGCAGAAGCTTGAAGAGTCAGTAGTCCGGCTGTTGAAAGGTTTGTAATATTTTTTACCTCCAGCTTCCCTCGCTGTACTATAACTTTAGCTGATTTGCCATCCTCTTTCCGTTCGACATTAACCAGGTTAACTTCCGATGCGCTTACCAGCTTAACCGACAGCGGGATAGGAATAGCAGCAATCTTCTGCCCCAGGTATTCAGGGAAATTATTCCTGTTAACAGGTTTTGATTTATCTTTAAAAAGAGAAACATCAACTTTGTTTATTTTAATTTCATCAACTAATAACTTCCTGCGGTAGACGAGAGTATCAAAATTTACATTGTTAAGGTCAAGTGAACCAACGGAAACAGAGAATTGCGCTTTCTGATATTTCTCTCTTTTCAACAGTTCAGCCTGGGTGAGATTTGGCTTAAACACAAACTTTTCGATATTCACTGATGCCTTTTCACGTGAAATGCCGAAGGATTGTACAGAAACATTGTAAACACTGTCTTTGGTATCCATACTCAGATTTTTCAGCCCGGTATCGAAATCAGCATATGTAAAAATCAGTGTATCGGCAGTTTTCCGGATTTCGAGATCCATCACATTGAGTGATAAATCATTGAGGCTTAACGTTCTGAAGCCACCACTCTTCATGCTACCCGAAATGGCGGCAATTTTGAGTGCTACTTTATTAATTGCAAAAAAATCGAGCCCTGTTTGCTGGTCGATTTTAAGATCGTTCAACGATATGCTCAGTTTCTTAACGTTGAGTTCACGATCGGTAAAGAAATTAAGGATATGAAACGAAGCATCAATCAGCCTGAATTCCTCAAGCGAAAAAGCAGTCAAAAACTTCTTGTTCCCTGGCACTGCAGTATCTTTTGCAGCCAATGTATCTTTATAGGGAAGAAATTTATGGACCTCCCCTTTTAAACTCACTTCAATTTCGGGCTTGTCGATTTCAATCCTTTTTAGTTCGAGTTTCCCGGTTTTCACCAAAGTCATTATCTGTACATCTTCGAGGATGATTTTGCTGGTGGTGAGCTGTATCGAACTGTTGATATAAGGGTATGGATGCAACGGCTTTTCGCGCGGCAGAAATGTAACATTCAATACTTTTACATTACCTGAGAATACATTTACCCGCAATTTTTCGAATTTTAATTCGTAAACGTCCGAAACAACACTGGAATTAAAACTCTTCATCAGGGCATCAGCCAGGATCTGGTTGAAATTGCGCATAACATAAATAGTCGCAATTGAGAGTATGACGAATAGAATAGCCAGTATCCAAAGTATGACTTTTTTTACCGGGCGTCTCTTTTTTTTCAGATTGGATTCCGTTTCCATAATTACTGACAATATGTTGTATGTAAAAGTCTGAAAATTAAATCTATTCGTCTAGAAACAGTATAACCCTGCCGCTATTTCGTTTTATGCTTTACCGGTAAGCGCGAAAAAACCGAATGCAGGGCAAGCTTCATATTTTTCGCGTTGTCGCCGTCGGCTTCGGTGGTTTTCCTTGCTCCCCCGGTCCATAAAATATAGCCTGTTTTGGTTTCGAACATTTCAATGATCAGGAAAGCTTCGGCAACACGTTTCTCAGTTACAGTTCCCCCTGCAACAGGAACCGATACTCCTCCATAATATCCCGTCGGACCATAACCATAACCCACTCCAACCCCAACACTCAAGGTTGGTGATTGTGAGTATTCCATCATATTGGTTATTCCCATCCTGAACCTGAAAACGGCATCGGGATTTTTGGTATCCAAAACCATTCCTTTACTTTTTAGCTCCTCATCCGAAAAAGTTGTTACCATTTTCCCGAACATCCTTTCAATGGATTGATTATTCAGATTGGTATCGTCGGAGGGTATCCATGCGTAGGATTTATATTTACTGAAATCTACACTTTTGCTGTATTCGTCATACGTATTAAGACTTCCGGTACACGAAAAAAGTAAAAATGAAAAAGCAAATGCTGCCAGTACAAGCGATTGTTTCATAAAATAATTTATTAGCTTTTGAATTGAAGAATTAAAAAATGTTCCCAAATTATTGCATAAAGATAT
>CAZOXJ010000342.1:0-3362 GCA_964583325.1 uncultured Lentimicrobiaceae bacterium | reverse complement strand
GGGTCTTAAACTATTTGCAACTCATTGTTAAATAGCTGGTTATTTCATTTATATCCGAAGG
This sequence comes from uncultured Lentimicrobiaceae bacterium, assembly GCA_964583325.1. Classification (GTDB taxonomy): domain Bacteria; phylum Bacteroidota; class Bacteroidia; order Bacteroidales; family UBA4417; genus UBA4417. Next base: position 3,301 of record CAZOXJ010000342.1, on the reverse strand, counting down.
TTCAAACCATGTGTATTCGTCGGTACGTTTAAACCAGGTAAGCTGCCGTTTGGCATAACGCCTGGTATTGGTTTTAATATTTTCTATCGCTTTTTCAAGCGTTATTTTTGAATCCAGAAATTCGAAAACCTCTTTGTATCCCACCGTATTAAGCGCATTAAGTTGCCGGTATGGCAGTAAACTTTCCACTTCTTTTACCAAACCGGATTCAATCATTTGATCAACACGTAGCCCGATGCGGCTGAAAAGTTCAGGTCGGGGAAGGTTTAACCCGATTTTAACGATATTAAAATCACGATTTTTATGACTGTTAAGTCGCTGTTCCGAAAATTTCTGGCCTGTTGTTTGACAAACTTCAATTGCGCGTAGCAAACGGTTCGGATTATTGATATCGACAGCAGAGTAGTATTCAGGATCAAGGTGTTGCAACATTTCCTGAAGTTTAGCAATCCCATCTTGGATTAAAACATCCTTCAAATAATTACGAAGTTCAGGTGCAGGATCAGGAAAATCATCAATGCCTTTACAAACCGCATCGATGTACAACCCGGAACCACCAACCAGGAAAACAATATTATACTTTTCGAAAAGGCTTTTAAGAAGTGACAAAACATCATTTTCGAATATGGAAACATTGTAATATTCGCTTATCGAAAGCTGGCCTATAAAATGATGGTTGATTTTTGCAAGTTGATTTTGATCGGGCTTTGCTGTTCCAATGGACATTTCGCGATAAAATTGCCGCGAATCGGCAGAAATAATCTCCGAATTAAAAAGGCTTGCCAAGTGAATGGCAACATCCGTTTTGCCCACCGCAGTAGGCCCGGCAATCACAACAAGATGTTTCGCGGAATTTATCAACGTAGCAAGTGGCAAATAGAGGTCAAAATAGCTTGAAAACTAAATTATTGACAAGTTAAACTTTTACCACTCTGGCTCAGTAGTATAGTTTTCGTCAATTTCTTCCTCGAGTTCCCCATCCTGAATCATTTTATTTAATTCTCCCAACATGGCATCCTCGTCAGGATCTTCAAGAAAAGAGAGGAAATCAGGCGCAGTTGTTGGTGTTAGTGTTCCTTCTTTCTTCACACAAACAGGGTATTGCTTTTTGGGGTCGCCATCAACTATTTTTATCAGTTCGATGAAGAAAACCCTGGGATTAAGGAAATTATATTCAAACAGTATGCGTTGATGAGGATCGTCAATTACTTCCCTTAACTTCACATCTTCCATTATCATGACCGGGATAGGAACATTTACTGGTTTTCTATCATCGTCATCATCAAAATCAGTATCGGGAGATTTAACACCCATATCAATAAGGGTAATCTCTCTTTGTTTATTCCAGAGAGGGTCGCAAATGAAGAATGAGGCAAGTTCATTTCCTTCTAATTCAAGTGAACTAAGGACAATATCATGAAAATCCTTAAAGGTCTGTCCTGGTTTAATCTCAATATCCCTCAGAAAATCATCCTGTTCGTCACATAAAAGTCTGAAACGGTATGCTTGCATAATTTTGTAAGTTGGTAGTTTGTAAGTGTAAAGATATGAATTTTTTTAGAGTTTTCTTTCAGAAATCTATTACAGAGTTTGCTTATTTAACATGTTGTTTTACAACTGATAAACCCAGTTTTGCTCCTTCAGTAAGCATTAGTTGGTAGGCTTCTTCAAAGTTATTGTGTATTTCTCCCTCCAGAATGGCTTCCCTGATAGCTGTTTTTATTATACCGACCTGCCGGCAGGGAGTTAATCCAAATGCTTCCATTATTATTTCGCCCGAAACCGGTGGCTGCCAGTACCTGAGGTTATCCTTTTCCTCTATTTCTTTCAGCTTTGATCTTACTGCCTCAAAATTAGCCATATAGCGCTGAACTTTTGCCTGATTTTTTGAGGTTATATCAGCTTCACAAAGGGTCATAAGGTCATCAATATCGTCGCCGGCTTCAAAAAGCAGACGGCGTACAGCCGAATCGGTAACTATGTCTTCCGAAAGAACAATTGGTCGTAAATGCAGCAGAACCATTTTTTGAACATACTTCATTTTTTCATTCAGCGGCAATCGCAGATGAGCAAATATGGAAGGTATCATTTTCATACCTTTAAACTCATGGCCATGAAACGTCCAGCCTAGCTGCTGGTCAAAACGCCGTGTGACCGGTTTCGCAATATCGTGCAGGAGTGCAGCCCATCGAAGCCATAGGTCATTGGTATTCGGGGCAATACGATCAAGCACTTCCAGCGTATGTTTAAAATTGTCTTTATGCCCTTTCCCTTCAACATATTCAGCGCCTTTAAGCGCAGTAAAAACAGGAAATATTAAATTGAGTAATCCTGTTTCATCAAGCAGATAAAATCCAACAGAGGGCTTTTTTGTCAGAATGATTTTATTCAGTTCCTCGCTGATACGTTCCATCGAAATAATACTTATCCTGTGCGCATTACGAGTAATAGCATCAAGGGTTTCGGGAAGAATCCGGAAATCAAGCTGAGCTGCAAACCGTATAGCACGCATCATTCGTAACGGATCATCCGCAAACGTAATATCAGGATCGAGCGGTGTACGTATGATTTTACTATTTAAATCGTTAACACCGTGAAACGGGTCGATCAGCTGACCAAAATCCACTTGCTGTAAGCTGATTGCCAATGCATTAATTGTAAAATCCCTGCGGTTCTGATCATCAGCAATTGTTCCCGGAGCAACCTCAGGATTGCGCGAATTGCTGTTGTATGACTCTTTGCGCGCGCCTACAAATTCGACCTGCCAGTCGTGATACATAAACATGGCTGTGCCAAAAGTCTTGAAAACACTTACTTTTTTGATTTTGAGCAATTCAGCAACTTTTCCGGCAAGTTCTATGCCATCTCCCGAGGTAACAACATCAATATCTTTGCTGGGTCGGTCAAGTAAAAGATCGCGTACAAATCCACCAATAACATAAGCATCAGTATTTAAAAGTGTTGCAGCTTCCGCAATTTTTTTAAACACAGGACCTTCTACACTTTTCACCAATGCCTTAGTATCCATAAACTAGAAATGAAAGTCCGAAAACATGAAATCTTAATGAATCGGAGGTGCAAAATTAACAAATCAGAGGGAATACGAAAAATTCTTTGGGCTATGAATACGGATTGCGTAGTAAATAGAATTGCAACTCATCTGATTTTATTTGAAATAGCAGTACAGATCAAAGTTTTTTAATATAATACAAGGGTGTAGTCGCGAATGGAATTTGTAAGTCGGAATTATCGAGATTCCTGCATTTGAATAAGCGAATGCGTTCAAATCTATATACTTTTT
>CAZOXJ010000341.1:0-3415 GCA_964583325.1 uncultured Lentimicrobiaceae bacterium | reverse complement strand
AAAACCTGGTAAAAGAATATTATATTAACAAAAAGAGGCTTTTCACTCAACTGGATAGTTCTGATTTTGCGGAATAGCAGTTTTATGACCCGATAACTTTTCTCCCCGTTTCAAAGGGATTCTTTTTTTGATTCAGATAGTGATAAATAAGCAGGGAACGACTTTCGCCGTTCCCCGGTAATAAAAAAGTTACATTCCAAAATCACGGATCTACAACAGTGAAAATAAGTTGGATTGTAGGCAGTTTATAGAAAACTACTGCAGCCCAACCTCCTGGTAACGGAACAAAATTATTTCCGTTTGCCATGGCATCAGTAGCCATTTGGTTAGCTAAAGCAGTTGGAGTTCCTGCTCCGGTAGGTGGATCATTATCAAGAATTATCCATATTGCATTTTGAATATCCTGCCAGGTTTCGCCATTATAATTCCCAAGATTGTTCATTAACCAGTTTGCCATATCCAGGTTATTTTTTACCTTAGTTTCAATGCCACCTGGCAATAAATGCGGTAGCAGTGAACTATAAACACCCATGTCGGAATACGGTGTATTCAGATAAATTGTTGATCCCTGATCAGCACAAAATACTCCATATGCCATATTAGAAATATCGTATCCGGCAGGTATTCCTGATAGAGTTACATCAAAGTAAGTACCCAAACTGCCCGGGCTTGAACCTCCGGTAATTAAACTGCATGTAGCAGGAAGATTCTGATATGGAGCCAATTGAAGATCAGTGTTGGATAAATTGCAGCTTCCGAGCACAAAATCTACTACGCCATCAGTTCCGGCTGGAATCACTTCTTCATCATCAAAATACCAGGTGTGGAATAATTTATATTCAAAAGCAGACCCAACTTTAACCAAAATCCATAATTGCGCCCTGAATGTTTCTCCATCTATCATCAGGTTATCAGGATATTGTATGCATACAGGAGCACCAACACCCCAGTTGGCGTCAGCATTGTTATTATTAAATGTAGGATTATAAGGTACCTCAAAATATTCACCCTGAACTTCCTTGCTGACATCAATTTTAAAAATTGCAGGCATATCAAGTTGCAATCCTGTTGATTGATTGGCATAAGAAGAACCTAAATAATCGGCCGGATGTTTCATACAGAAGTCACCAAAAAAGCACTGATTCCTGATTACTATTTCGTCAACTGTAAACCAGTCGAAACCAAAATAATTATACGATTCAGGCATAAAGCAAAGTACTTCGACAGGTATTTCGGCTTTCGCAAACTTGGAGACAGTAATTTCAAAATCTACATCTGTACTTGTGTAAACAGCAAAATCCGACAGAGCTTCAGGTGTTGCCATAATCAACTCGCCATCCACAGCAGTAAACAAACCAAAAAATTCAATAGTATATACCTGCGAATTGCCTGTAACCGGCAGTTTTATGGACTGAGTGTAAAGTACATTATCAATGGTAAATACCTGAGGCCAGAAAGGCTCTGCAAATCCCTGAATCAAAACTTTTGCAACGGTTGGAACTTTAAGATTTCCATTAGCATCAGTAGGGCACTGCCAGTCGTTCGTCCCCTTAAGTCCTGCGCTTGGGTCGATCTGTATTGCTGAAAAGGAAACATCCTGTGTTAAAGCAGAATTATCTTCTTTATCTTTTTTGCAACTTACAAAAACTAAAGCTGTAAGCATCATTAACACAATAATTCTAAGTTTCATGGGTATATGTTTTATAAATAGTTATTGAAATTTTGTGATTGTAATTTTAAAAAAGTGGTTGTTGGACTCATTATAAAATGGGTTCTCCCTTTCTGTTTCAGGAGTTTTCATCGGGAGTTCAACTACCTGATTATTTGAAGTTGAAAAAGAATCAACTTCTCACCCGGCTTTGTTAAGGCCCCCTGACAAATAAAACATTCCAAAGCCAGGGTTGAATATGGCTTTCGGGTAAAGGAATATGATGTTTGCTGGTAATATGGTTTCTGAATAAAGAAAAACAAAAAATCTGGCGTTTTGAAGGAAACCCGCATAAGGCAAAGCCATCGTCAGGCAGAAACGCTTTATGGTACTTGTTAAAAGAAGAAGATATATTGTAAAAGTGAGGAACATAAAAAGGTAATCCCTGAAGTATCGCAGCAGTTTTATGGTCTACAATAACAGGGTATTCGTTGGCACAGATAACTTTTGAATACGTACCGGATTCATTATGCAGCAATACAAAAACCACCCATAAAAATGAGGCCCTAGGAGGTTTTAAAAAGTATGCAATTACACTTTGGGATATGCAGATTTTTCCCATAATTCGGATTTCATTACGTAAGCTGAAAGGTAAAATTCAATGAGATGAGTATATACTTGATTTGCGAGGGCTAATTGAATTAATCTGAAATTTTATTGATAACAAGTTTTGAATAGGGAAATCAGTATACAATTATTGACAAGAAGTTTTTGCGAATTAGTAAAAGAAAAAAGTGAAGACAAAAAAAGTTTTTAAGAGTTAATTGGACCAATATTTATACGCTAAGGTATTCAATGTGTTCTTTTTACTATGTTTTTAGATTCAATTCAGGATAGTGACCCGTACCAGATAATACGATTAAAAACTTCAATTTAATTCTGGTTAATTCTTTATTTATTGCTTTAATTATCAAATAGTATTCCAATAAATATAAGTTGCTATATTATAATATGTTACATATATTAGTATGTTATATCTGATTAATATTTTTCCAAAACAGAACTTTTTTTATCTTATTCAGGACAAATCAGGGGATTGAACAATTCTATTTACTTCAGAAAACTCTCTACTGCCAGCCTGTATGAGTCCATTCCAAAGCCGGTAATTACTCCTTTCATTCCGGCCGAAATCATAGTAACATTCCTGAAACCTTCACGTGAATGAATATTCGAAATATGCACTTCCACAACCGGAGTATTAATTGCTTTAACAGCATCACCGATTGCAACAGAAGTATGTGTATAACCACCGGCATTCAATATTATGCCATCGTATGAAAAACCTGTTTCATGCAACTTATTTATAATCTCTCCTTCTATATTTGACTGATAATAAACGAATTCGACATCAGAATATTTTTTCTTCAATATTTCTAAATAGGCTTCGAACGATTCGCTGCCGTATACTCCCGGCTCACGGATGCCAAGCAAATTAAGGTTAGGGCCGTTAATTATACAGATTTTCATCGGAATTACATTTGCGAACAAATTTAATTCTTTTTAGGAATCAGGAGGGGATAAAAATACCAAATACCAAGATCCAAATACCAAGATCCAAATACCAAGATCCAAATACCAAGATCCAAATTCCAAGATCCAAATTCCAAGATCCAAATTCCAAGATCCAAACCCCAAGTGCTAAACACCTCCAACCCATCAATCCCTTCAATCCCTTCAATCCCTTCAATCCCTTCAATCCCATCAATC
>CAZOXJ010000340.1:0-3426 GCA_964583325.1 uncultured Lentimicrobiaceae bacterium | reverse complement strand
AAAACCATACCAGGTTATAGTGCCGTCATCCAATTTCTCGGGAATGGATTTGGCTAACAGCCATTTAATTGATTCACCTGGTAATTGAGATCTGTACTCTAAACTAAAAGCAGTCAGATTTTTTGCTGAATTTTCAATTTCGACGATCAAATTCTCAATATCATCGGGATGTATTACTTTTACTATGGGCGAAAAGTCATCCATTACATCTTCGGGTGAACATCCATAAATTGCTCTGATACCTTCGGAGGCTATAGGAACGCAATAGCTTCCGTCAGTTCTGCGGGTAAACTGATAAATCATTCCCGGTGCATTAGCAGAAAGTTTTTTAAACTGAGTATTCCATTTTTGCACTGCCTCCTCTGCCAGCTTGCGCGCGCTGATGTCGCGGATGTTGCACTGTATTACTTTTTGGTTGTTCACCAGGTAAACATTGCTTATAAACTCCACATGCGCTATCTGCCCGTCGGAAGTTTCGAGCGGAAGGTCATCGTAGCGGATGTATTGTTTCTGTTGCAGCTCCAGGAAATTTTCCTTGTTGGCAACTATATCTTTAAAGTGGCCGACATCCCATATGGATTTTCCCAGGTACTCTTTATGAGAGTAACCAAGCAGTTCGGTCATAAACGGGTTTACATCCACAATCATTCCTGTTTCGGCATCCAGGATAAGGATTCCATCTTTTGCCGATTCAAACAGGCGGCGATAGCGCATTTCGGAAGCGGCAAGATTCTCCTCCCCTTTTATGCGCTGAGTAATATCGCGTATTATTTTTGAAACGCCTGTAATTTTCCCTTCGCTATCTTTTATTGGTGAAACCGTAAGCGAAACAGGAAATTTTTCGCCGTTTTTTTTCATTCTTACGGTTTCGTAATGCTGAATCAATTCATCGTTCAGTAGCTTTTCAAAAATAAGATTTTCTTCCCCGGTATTTTCCGGTGGGATCACCATCTGGATATTTTCCCCTATAGCTTCCCCGGCAGAGTACCCAAACATTTTTTCGGCTGCATGATTCCAGCATTCGATTATTCCATCCAGCGATTTGCTTACAATGGCATCTACCGAGGATTGCACGATGGAAGCCAGTTGTCGCGAAGATTCGTACTCAATGGCAAGTTCGTTATTGGCAAGGATTAATTCGGCTGTTCGCAGATCCACTTTGTCTTCGAGCTCATTGTTCATGACGTCAAGCCGATTGTTTTTAAGCTCAATTTCGTGGCTTTGCTTTTCGATGTTCAGGTATGCATTTTTTAATTCGGCCAGGGTAAGCAGCAACAGTTTTTCGTCGGCAATAACATGTGGTGCTTCCTCTTTTTTTAATAAAATATTGGCTTCGATCACAAAAGTTTTTATCGGGCGGACAATGTTTTGCGGAAGGTACCATATAAAGAATACCAGCAAAATGCAGGAAACGAAAAGCATGATAATTGACATACGCATTGAATTGTCTTCGGCTTTTATAACTTCTTCTAACGTGTTTTTGGCTTTGTTTTCCGCAAAACCGGAGATTACATTGAGGGAATAAACCAGGCTGTCGAATTTTACTATGATACTGTTTTTTAGGAGGAATTGAATGCTGTCGGTTTTACCATCCTTTTTCAGCAGATACAGTTTGTCGCAGCTGTTTTTCCAAGCTGTGTAAATGGCTATTGAACTGTCGACCGAGGCTTTATTGCCCAGGTATTGCCGTGAAACAATTTTGAAACTTTGCAGTATGAATTTATCTTTCCGGTCTGTTATGGCTTTCAGGCTGTCGAGCGCGCGGTCGTTATCTGTGAACCTGATATTTCGGGCAAGGTTTTCGTTCAGGTAAATTTCGTTTTTCATTTCCCTTATGGTGTTGCTCACCTGGAATGGATGCTCGTATAGAATCCGTGTTTGCTCGCTGATGGCGTTCAGTTGCACGAATAAGTAAATTGCTACCAACAGCATGACGGAAAACACTATGGCAAAGGCCAGGCGGATCTTTGCCAGAATATTGAATTTTATCATGATCGGGGAAGTTTAACCAACGAGAGCCAGAAATCTTCGATTGATCGTACCACTTCAAAGAACTGATTTAAATCAATTGGCTTGATTAAAAAGCAATTGGCATGTAAGTTATACGACCTTACAATATCTTCTTCGGCTTTGGAGATGGTAAGCACAATAACAGGTATGCTTTTCAGGCCAGGGTCAGCTTTAATTTCTGCCAGCACTTCCAGCCCGTTCTTTTTTGGCAGGTTAAGGTCCAGAATGATAAGGTCGGGGCGCGGGGCATTATGGTATTGATTTCTTCGGAAAAGAAAATCGGTTGCCTCAACCCCATCATACGCAATATGAAGGTTGTTTTTAATTTTCCCGTCATTCAATGCCTCCTGGGTAAGGCGTGCGTCGCCCGGGTTGTCCTCTATTAAAAGAATTTCAACGAATTTCAGATTTTGCATGATTCAGATTTTTTTTTACCGTGGAGGCACGGAGAACATGGGTGTACACGGAGAAATTCTCTGTGTCCTCTGTGTCTCCGTGGTTTTTTCATTTTGGTATTGTAAAGTAAAAAGTAGTCCCTTCGTTTGCCACTGATTCAAACCATATTGTTCCTCCATGCCGCTCAACAATGCGTTTGCAAATGGATAAGCCAATGCCTGTTCCGGCGTAATCCCTGGCTGAATGCAAGCGCTGAAAAACGCTGAAAACCTTGTCGTGATACTGCATTTCAATTCCTATTCCGTTATCGGCTACCGAAAACCGGTACATGTTGTCCTGTTTTGTACAAGCGATATGTATTTTGGGAAATTCACTGCCAGGCGTTTTCCTTTTAAACTTAATGGCATTTTCGATAAGGTTTTGAAATACCCTCAGAATCTGCGCTTCATCGGCTTTTACAACCGGCAAATCATCGCAGCTTAGCAAGGCATTATTTGCAGATACCGACTGGTGCAGAATAGAAATAGCCTGCCCGACAATAGTTTTGGTATCAACGTGAACAAAAGTCTTTGCACGGGTACTTATCCTCGAAAAATCAAGTAAATTGATGAGAAGTTTTTGCATACGGCTTGCTCCGTCAACCACAAAGTGGATATATTCGTTGGCATCCTGGTCTAATTTATCTTTGTATTTGCGCTCGAGCAGCTGGGTAAAGCTCGAAATCATGCGCAGGGGTTCCTGCAGGTCGTGGGAGGCAACATAAGCAAATTGTTCAAGGTCTTTATTCGCATTCTCCAGTTCTTTAGCGCGTTTTACTTTTTCTACATTTTGAAAGGTAAGTTCTTTGTTCAAAATGTCCAGCGTATTCCTGGCTTCAACCGCATCATTCATCATTTTTAAAGCAACTCGTTGCTTATTTGCCAGTTCCTCAACTGCTTCAGTCAGTTCTTTTGTTCTTTCAATTACTTGTTGTTCCAGTGTTTCGTGCGAACGACGCAATTCTTCTTCTTTTTGCTTTAG
>CAZOXJ010000339.1:0-3431 GCA_964583325.1 uncultured Lentimicrobiaceae bacterium | reverse complement strand
CTAAACAATTCGGCGGGTATAATACATTCATATTGCTTCACCGTGTATTTTTAACTTCTGGCAGATTCAGGCAATGAGTTTGCCGGTAAATCAATGCATTTCATCGATTTGATTTTGACTTATACTGCTGTTTCCCATTATTTTGCGTAACTTTAAGTAATTAAAACCAATTGCAGGAATCCTACTAAAAATGAAACGTAAAAACATCATATTAATCCACATACTCTACTGGTTTTATATTTTAAACCAGGCACTTTTTCCGCTGTACATCGGACAACTCGACGAAACTATGATGATGAATAATTCGTATCTGAAAGAAGTAAGTATTTCGCTGGTATTGAATATGATTTCATTTTACACGGTTTACCTTTTATTTCCCTTCTTTCTGAATTTCAACAGCAGGACACTGGCAATACTTATCGGTTTAATAGTAATAGTTTCGATTACGGTATTCCGTGTATCAGCCGAATATTACGTATGGAAATTTTTCTTGAGCGAGCCGGCAAAAGAGATGACATTTAAAACAGCTTATGTATGGAATAACCTGCGCTTGGTTATCATTACTGGCATTTACGCAATACTTATCCGCTTTATGATCAACTGGTTTGAATCGCAGAAACTCCGCGACGAACTCATCAACCAGCAGCAGGCAAGCGAACTTGCACTTATGCGGTCGCAGGTAAACCCGCATTTCCTTTTTAACACACTCAACAATATCTATTCGCTGGTTTACCGAAAATCGGACGAAGCCCCCGAGGCAGTGATGAAATTATCGTCAATCATGCGCTATATGCTGTACGATTCAGCTGCACGCAAAGTTCCTCTCGAAAAGGAGGTAGAGTACCTGAAAAGTTATATCGAACTACAGAATCTGAGGATCAAACATCCTGATTTTGTGTCGCTTGAGATTGATGGAGATATCGAAGGAAAAACAATAGCTCCGATGCTGCTGATTTCATTTGTTGAAAATGCGTTTAAACACAGCAATAAAAGCCAGCGCCCGGGAATCCGTATTTACCTGGCGGCATTAAACGGAACGATAATTTTTAAAGTCATGAATTACCTCAGGCATGCATCTTCCGCAACTGATGAGCCTACAGGCGGCATAAGCCTGGGTACGATTAAAAGAAGACTTGAATTGATTTATCCCGGCAAACATAAGCTGCTGATAAGCCAGGAAGCAGAAACGTTCAGCATTAACCTTGAAATAACCATTTGATATGAAAATAAATTGTATTGCCGTTGACGATGAGCCTCTGGCCCTCGAAATAATAAAGGAATATTGCGCCAAGGTGCCTTTCCTGAACCTGATGCAGGCATTTGATAATGCCATCGATACCATGGAATACCTTCGCAACAATAAGGTAGACCTCATTCTGCTCGACATACAGATGGAGGATCTTACCGGAATACAGTTGCTCAACGCGCTGAAAGTGAAGCCTTTTGTGATCATGACAACGGCGTATGACAACTATGCCCTTCAGGGATTTGACCTTGATGTTACTGATTACCTGCTCAAACCCTTTTCATTTCAGCGGTTTTTAAAGGGGATTAATAAAGTGTACGAACAGATGCAGAATGACACAAGCAGTTCCGCAGGCAAGCAGGTAACAACACATCCGGCTGAAATTGCCGAAAGAGATTATTTTTTCGTGAAAACTGAAACCCATATTGAAAAAATTACAACATCAGAAGTATTATATATTGAAGGAATGGGCGATTACTGGCGGATCGTAACCAAAAACAAACGTATAATGACCTTGATGAATGCCCGCGGTATTGAAGACGTTTTGCCGGAGCATCAATTCTGCAGGGTTCACAGATCCTATTTTGTGGCATTAAATAAAATTGAATCCATTGAGCGGAAACATATTAAAATTGCTGATCAGCGCATCCCGATCGGAGATACGTACATGAAGAATTTCTTTGATATTATTGAGAAGAAAAAGTAATTATAGTTTTTCCTGTTATACCCAAACATGTGGTGCTGAGTTTTTTCTGCCGGATATCAGTACCGATTCTCTTTAAATTAAGGTCTGCTGAAAAACGCATATCAAATCTATAATCAACTCATTAAGAGGCATCAATCAGATGCAAGGAAAATGAACAATATGTTTTAAAAACCGTGCATTAAAGATTGCGGTGCGCTGCACCTTGTATGTTATTATCTCTTATTCCTACAAATATTGCGGTGCGCTGCACCTTTATTTATTGCATCCCTGGCGATTATTCGAAGCCACAGCTAAGCCACAGCGTGGCGCAATATCGGTAGGCAGGTAACAATGTGCGTGAGTTAAGGTGCAGAGCACCGGCATATTAAACCAATCATGATTCCGATTGAGTTTTTCAGCAGACCCTAAATACTGATAGCCCGGGTTTATCATTCATTTATTTGGTATACTCCGAAAAGTCTTTCCGCATCTGTCCGTTCGAATAGCAATCGCGATTTAAACCCTTCGATCAGCAATTTTTTGTAAACAGGGCTTTTAAAACATTTTTCAACCTGATATTTTAAAAAACTACTCTTTTTTTGCGGATAGTCGTCGGTGAACCAATCATTTTACCCTGCCAATTTACTTAATCTAACGGCTAACCACTCATCGATTCCTTTATCACACTCATCGATTTCATTTGCTTCACTATCAGTATGTTAACTACCTTTATGTCAGTAATTAACAACCCTAAAAATAAGGAGGACCAAGCAATGAAAAAACTAGCTGTATTACTGATACTGGTCATGTCCGCTCTTATGCTGAGAGCCGGAGGCGAAGCAACCAGTTATGTAACTTTTGATGGCAAAACCTATTTCTGCCAGAAAATTACACCAGGATTATTTAACATGAGCCTTACCATGGATGATGGAACTATCCTGAAAGTACCGCTTAAAAAAGTGGATGCATATTCGTGCAATGGCCACTTATGTGAAAGGCTTCCTGTACGGTGCGAAGGTGCCCCTGCAAACTGTACTGCCCTGATGGAATATGTTACTTCGCGCAACGGATTCAGGTTGTATAAGCTCTGTGAATACGGCGAATGTGGCAGTTTATGGGATAATACCTACAAAAAAGCACATCTCCAGGTTGAATACTATGTTTTTAAAGATGGAAAATTTCACCTGGCTGTAACAAGTGAAAACGCTGAAACTGTATTACCGTTCTTCCATATTCCGGTAATCTGAAAACCCGTTTAGTGCCTTGGATAGCGAATGCTAAAGGATAAGGAATAATCAATTTATGAGAAAAGGAGGTCAATATTCGCCTCCTTTTTTTATGCCTTTCCATAAGCATTTTCATTATTAAAAAGTGGAATCGTCAGAAAAGCTAAATTACTGGATATATATTATTTTGATGTGCTGAAAATAAATTTTGAAGAATATGATTTCCTGACTTCTGACAATTAGTGCGGTTGAAGGTTTGATCTAACAAGCTCTT
>CAZOXJ010000338.1:1788-3439 GCA_964583325.1 uncultured Lentimicrobiaceae bacterium | reverse complement strand
ATGAGATCGCTTCGCTTAGTTCGTTCTTTTATGTCAAGATAAAAGAACAAAATCAATGTTAATTTAGAAATTTTTCTTCAAATGGTAATATTGCCCAGCACATCAAAATAATATCCTGCCCTGATTTGGCTTCCTGTTACTTCTTTAAATTTTCTACCTTTGCACCTTGCTAAAAATTCAGCATGGAAAATAAACTATTCGTTTACAATACCCTGTCACGGCAGAAAGAGCTTTTCGTACCCCTAAATGCTCCACACGTCGGCATGTACGTGTGCGGACCTACCGTTTACGGCGATGCACATTTAGGCCATGCCCGTCCTGCTATTACCTTCGACCTGGTATTTCGTTACCTGAAGCACCTGGGCTTCAAAGTGCGCTATGTGCGTAATATTACCGATGTTGGCCACCTCGAAAATGATGCCGACGAAGGCGAAGATAAAATTGCAAAAAAAGCACGCCTTGAGCAGTTGGAACCGATGGAAGTGGTACAATATTTTACTGACCGCTATCATGCCGCCATGGATAAACTCAATGTGCTGAAACCCAGCATCGAACCTCGTGCTTCCGGACATATTATAGAGCAGATTGCGATGGTTAAAACCATTCTGAAAGAAGGAATGGGTTACGAAAGCAAAGGTTCGGTATATTTTGATGTTGAAAAATACAGCAAGGTTCATAAATATGGCGAGCTTTCGGGTCGCGTGCTTGATGACTTGTTGTCGAATACCCGCGAGCTCGAAGGTCAGGATGAGAAGCGCAACAGTTTTGATTTTGCTTTATGGAAAAAAGCTCAGCCCGAGCATATTATGCGCTGGCCTTCCGACTGGAGCGATGGTTTCCCGGGCTGGCACCTCGAATGTTCGGCCATGAGTGCACGATATCTTGGCGATCAGTTTGATATACACGGTGGAGGTATGGATTTGCTTTTCCCGCATCACGAAAGCGAAATTGCCCAAAGTACAGTTGCCAATCATAAAACGCCTGCCAAATACTGGTTGCATAACAATATGATCACCATCAACGGGCAGAAAATGGGTAAGTCCCTCGGGAATTTTATTCAGCTTGATGAGTTTTTTGCAGGGCAGCATGCCGCTCTCGAAAAAGCTTACAGCCCAATGACGGTGCGCTTTTTTATCCTTCAGGCTCATTACCGTAGTCCACTCGATTTCAGCAACGAAGCATTGCAGGCATCTGAAAAAGGTTTCCAGCGGTTGATGAAAAGCATAGCTACTCTCGAAAAGCTGGTTCCGGCCCATACTTCATCGGTGGATATTCCCGGCCTGCAGGCTAAATGCTACGAGGCAATGAATGACGATTTAAACAGTCCTATTCTCATTGCGCATCTGTTTGATGCATCGCGGATTATTAATTCAGCGTTTGACAAAAAAGAGAATCTCACGGCTGAGGATATCGGGCTGCTTCGCACAATTTTACATACATTTGTTTTCGACATCCTGGGTTTGCTTCCTGAGAGCGATCCTCAGGCCGGAAACCAGGTGATCCATAACCTCATGAATATTATACTCGACCTGCGCCGCGAAGCCCGAACCAATAAGGACTGGGCTACCAGCGACCGTTTGCGTGATGCTTTGGCACAGGCAGGAGTTGTAATTAAGGATACCAAGGATGGTGCCAGCTGGGAGTTGGAATA
>CAZOXJ010000338.1:0-1688 GCA_964583325.1 uncultured Lentimicrobiaceae bacterium | reverse complement strand
CCTCCTATGAAAATCTTTAACCGTATCATCTTGTTAATGGCACTGTTCTCGATCATTGCTATTGACGGCTGTAAAAACAACAAAACAAAAATGCAGAACGAACTACTTACATTCATAGAAAAATTTGATTCGGTGGTTCAGCCACTGAGTAAAGAGGCCTCTCTTGCTTACTGGAATGCCTCTATCAGCGGCAAAGACGAAGATTGGGCAAAAGCCGAAAATCTGAATATTCAACTTACTAAAGTCTTCTCAAATAAAGAGGATTTTGCAGTTCTGAAAAGGATAAAGGACGCGGATGCAATTACAGATGAGTTGCTTAAACGCCAGCTCGATGTGATGTATAACTCATATCTGGGTAACCAGGTTGATACGGCATTGCTGAACAGTGTTATAAAAATGCAGACCGAAATTGAAAAGAAATATTCCAATTTCCGTGCTGATGTTAATGGTAAAAAACTGAGTGACAACGAAGTGGAAGAGGTTCTGAAAACTTCCGTAAGTTCAACTGAGTTGCAAACTGCCTGGGAAGGTCATAAAGCAATTGGTCCGGTTGTGGCACAGGACATTATCAGCCTGGTGAAAAAGCGCAATGAGATTGCCAAACAGCTGGGATTCAATAACTATCACGAAATGAGCCTTAAGCTCAGTGAACAGGATCCTGAAGAAATAAGCACACTTTTTGATGAGTTGGATAACCTTACCCGTGATGCTTTTGCAGGGTTGAAAGGTGAAATTGACACTTTCCTTTCGAAACGCAACAATGTTAAAACGGAAGAACTTATGCCCTGGCATTATCAAAACCGTTTTTTCCAGGAAGCGCCTGCTATTTACAGTGTCGATCTGGACAAGTATTACAAAGATCAGAATATAGAAACTCTGACAACCGATTATTTTGCCAGCATGGGCCTCGATATTAAAGAAATGATCGCTAAAAGCGATTTGTACGAAAAACCTGGCAAAAACCAGCATGCATATTGTATTGATATTGATAATGAAGGTGATGTGCGTGTATTGTGCAATATAAAACCTAACTACAGCTGGATGAATACTATGCTTCACGAATTTGGCCATGCCAATTACGATAAGTACATCGACATGCAGTTGCCTTACTCGCTTCGCAATCCGGCCCATACTTTTACCACCGAAGCAATTGCCATGTTTTTCGGAAGGATGGCTTCGAATGCTGATTTTTTGGTTGCCATGAAGTTAACTGATACCGCTGATGCGCGAAGTGTTTCTGCCGAAGGATTTAAAGTTCTGCGTCTTGAGCAGCTTACATTCAGCCGCTGGGCACAGGTAATGTACCGTTTTGAGAAAGCTCTGTATGCCGATCCCGATCAGGACCTGAACAAACTGTGGTGGGAACTGGTTGAAAAATACCAGATGATCAAACGTCCTGCCGACCGCAATCAACCCGACTGGGCCAGTAAAATCCATATCGCTACATCGCCTTGCTATTACCATAACTATTTACTGGGCGAACTGCTGGCTTCGCAATTCAACAACTACATTACGGCAACGGTGCTGAAATCCGATAACTTCGGACAAAGCTACTATGGCAAGGCCGAAGTAGGTCAATACTTTACCGAAAAGGTTTTTAAACCCGGCGCACGCTATAGCTGGAATGAGCTGATCGAAAAAGCTACCGGCGAAAAACTTACCGCAAAATATTACGCCGGTCAGTTTGT
>CAZOXJ010000337.1:0-3446 GCA_964583325.1 uncultured Lentimicrobiaceae bacterium | reverse complement strand
GCAACTTTTTACCGGGTGCTTAAAAGTACCTTATTTTTCTGAAAACAAGGCTTTAAAATAGCTTTAAATGCCTTGTAATTTATCAGCATTATTTCACTACCTTTGCAAACTTATTTTTTGAACATTACTCAACTACATGATAAACATAACATTACCTGATAATTCCGTAAGACAATACCCTGCCGGAACTACTGCTATGCAGGTTGCCTTAAGCATTAGCGAAGGCCTTGCCCGTAACGTATTAGCCGCTAAAGTTGATGGCGAGGTTTGGGATTCAACACGTCCGCTTACAAAAGATGTTCGTCTGCAACTGCTCACCTGGAACGATCCGGAAGGCAAATCGGCTATGTGGCATTCATCAGCCCATCTTATGGCTGAAGCAATTGAACTGCTTTTCCCTGGAGTGAAGTTTGGTATCGGACCGGATATAGAAAATGGTTTTTATTACGATATGGATTTCGGCACTTACCAGGTTACACCCGAAGATTTGCCTCGTATAGAAGCTAAAATGCTGGAACTTGCCCGTGAAAAACAGCAATACCAGCGTCGTTCGGTTTCAAAAACGGAAGCCCTCGACTATTTTACCACCAAAAACGATGAGTATAAGATCGAATTGATCACCGATCTTCAGGATGGCGAAATTACTTTTTACGAAACCGGCAAATTTACCGATCTCTGCCGCGGACCACACCTTCAGGATACTTCGCCCATTAAAGCAATTAAACTGCTGAATATTGCAGGTGCTTACTGGCGTGGTGACGAAAAACGCAAAATGCTCACCCGCATTTACGGTATTACTTTCCCGAAACAAAAAGAACTGGATGAGTACCTTGTAATGCTTGAAGAAGCTAAAAAACGCGACCACCGCAAGCTTGGCAAGGAACTCGAATTATTCACTTTTTCGCCGCGTGTAGGCCAAGGTTTGCCGTTATGGTTGCCAAAAGGTGCCATGTTGCGCGAGCGCCTCGAAAATTTCCTGAAAGGCCTGCAGCGTAAAGCCGGTTATATGCCGGTTATAACCCCGCACATCGGAAATGTGGAACTGTATAAGACCAGCGGTCATTTTCAGAAATACGGAAAAGATTCGTTCCAGCCAATCAATACACCGGTTGAAGGAGAGCAGTTTCTGCTCAAACCTATGAACTGCCCGCATCACTGCGAAATTTACAACGCAAAACCACGTTCGTACAAAGATCTTCCTATCCGTTTCGCTGAATTCGGAACAGTTTACCGTTACGAGCAAAGTGGCGAACTTCACGGGCTTACCAGGGTTCGTGGTTTCACCCAGGACGATGCGCATCTTTTCTGCCGTCCTGATCAGTTGAAAGATGAATTTAAAGCAGTTATTGATATTGTACTGCATATTTTCCGCATACTCGATTTCAAAGATTTTACTGCACAAATTTCGTTACGCGATCCCAATAACACGGAGAAATATATCGGTTCCGACGAAAACTGGGAAAAAGCTGAAAGCGCAATTATTGAAGCTGCAGCTGAAAAAGGGCTCAAAACAACTGTTGAACTTGGCGAAGCTGCATTTTACGGGCCGAAACTCGATTTTATGGTAAAGGATGCCCTCGGACGCAAATGGCAACTTGGAACTATTCAGGTTGATTACAATCTTCCGGAGCGATTTGAATTGGAATACACAGGCAACGACAATCAGAAATACCGCCCGGTAATGATTCACCGTGCGCCATTTGGCTCTATGGAACGCTTTGTGGCTGTACTTCTGGAGCATACCGCCGGTAATTTCCCGCTGTGGCTAACACCCGATCAGGTTACTATACTGCCAATCAGTGAGAAATACCTCGATTATGCAAAAAAAGTTGCACAGGTTATGGAAAATTCCGAAATTCGCGCCCTCGTTGACGAACGCAATGAAAAAACGGGCAAAAAAATACGGGATGCTGAATTAATGAAGATTCCGTATATGCTTATTGTAGGCGAAAAAGAAGAAGCTGACAATTCCGTTTCAGTGCGTAAACACGGGCAGGGTGACCTGGGAACATTCAGCATGGAAGATTTTATCGCCCATATTACGGATGAAACCAGGAAACAGCTTCTATAAAAGGAAACCAAATAATACCCAAAATAAGTAAACCATAATTATTCACCAACAGGAAGGAGTTATAACCATAGCAACATCAAACTACAGCAGCGGCAGTAACCATCAGGATCGCAGATTCCCACGACGCGAGAAAGAAGAACTGCATAAGATTAATGAAAAGATTAAATCGCCCGTTGTAAGGGTGGTAGGCGAAAATACTGAACCAGGCATCTATAATATTAAAGAAGCACTTCAGTTAGCTGAAAATCTTGAGCTGGACCTTGTTGAGATTTCCCCCACTGCTAACCCACCGGTATGCAGATTGGTTGATTATAAAAAGTTCCTTTATGAACTTAAAAAGAAGCAAAAGGAGATCAAAGCCAAGACGGCTAAAGTTGTAGTGAAGGAAATCAGGATGGGTCCACAAACGGATGATCATGATTTTAATTTCAAGCTGAAACATGCCAAAAATTTCCTTCAGGAAGGTGATAAGGTTAAAGTAGAAGTGTTTTTCCGTGGCCGTTCCATCGTGTATAAAGATCAGGGAGAAATTATTTTACTCCGTTTTGCGCAGGAACTTATGGAATACGCTAAAGTTGAGAAACTTCCATTGCTTGAAGGAAAACGAATGATAATGATACTTTCGCCTAAGAAAGCGTCCGTTTAAAACAAATTCATTTTTGAATACTCTTAATAATCATCATAATTAAAATCGAAGTAACATGCCTAAAATGAAGAGTAAATCCGCTGCCAAAAAAAGGTTTACAACAACCGGCACGGGCAAGCTGAGAAGGAAGCATGCTTACCACAGTCACATTCTGACAAAAAAATCGAACAAACGTAAACGTAACCTCGGTTACAGTACGATTGTAGATAAGGCAGATGCAAAAGCGGTAAGAGATATGCTCCAGTGCTAAATTAACTTAATGTTTAACTTACTTTCAGCCCCATAAGAATCCCGTGAAAACGGTATCGCTGAAGTAAAAAAAATCGAAAAAATGCCAAGATCAGTCAATTCTGTAGCGTCAAGAGCCCGCAGGAAAAAAATCCTGAAAGCGGTTAAAGGTCAGTTCGGCCGACGCAAAAATGTCTGGACGGTAGCCAAAAATGCATACGAAAAAGGAGGCGTGTATGCATACCGCGACAGAAAAACCAAAAAACGTAATTTCCGTTCACTCTGGATTACCCGTATCAATGCCGGTACCCGCGAGTATGGAATGTCGTATTCAGTATTTATGGGCAAATTGCACGCCCGTAATATCGAACTCGACCGCAAAGTACTCGCCGACCTCGCTTTAAACAACCCTTCAGCTTTCAAAGCTATCGTTGATTTGGTGAAGTAGTCCTTTTGCAATACAATACGAAAAAGCCACCGGTAAGGTGGCTTTTTTGCGTT
>CAZOXJ010000336.1:0-3454 GCA_964583325.1 uncultured Lentimicrobiaceae bacterium | reverse complement strand
AGCGTTGAATCAACCGGTGTGTAAAAATTGGCCGCCAGCATTAATTCGTGATCCAGGATATCACCCTCTCCTTTCAGGTTAAAAAGCGAATGATTTGTCAGGTTTATGTATGTATCCTTATCGCAGGTAGCGGAATAATCAATATACAATTCGTTCGAATCAGTCCAGGAATAGGTGACCTGAATTTCGAGGTTTCCCGGGTAGCCTTCTTCGCCATCGGGACTTAAATATGAAAGTTTTACGGCAGGAATTCCGTTTTTTTCGATTATCTCCGATTTCCACAAAACACTGTGGTAACCGCCAGGGCCGCCATGCAGATGGTTGACACCATTATTTAATGCCAGATGGTATTCGTTACCATCAAGCGTGAATTTGCCTTTAGCTATCCGGTTTGCATACCTTCCGACAGTGGAACCAAAGTATGGATCACCGGCCAGGTATTGCGAAAGCGAATCATAACCGAGAACCACGTCAGCATATTTCCCGTTTTTATCCGGCACAATTAGTGAAACAAGCTTGGCGCCGTAATCAGTAATCCTGGCTATATTTCCGTTAGAATTTGTAATGGTGTAGATTTTCACTTCGCGCCCGTCAGCGAGTTTTCCGAAAACCTCAGCTTTTATTTCGGGTTTAACTTT
The DNA here is from genome assembly GCA_964583325.1 of uncultured Lentimicrobiaceae bacterium. Taxonomy (GTDB): domain Bacteria; phylum Bacteroidota; class Bacteroidia; order Bacteroidales; family UBA4417; genus UBA4417. The sequence continues at coordinate 2,816 of CAZOXJ010000336.1, read as the reverse complement.
CGGTTTACAGGATTGAAAAAACACAACTCCAATTACAATTGCAAGGCTAAGAAAGATTGATTTCATTTATTTAAAAGGGGTTTAGTTGAAGTTATTGAAGTAACCTGACTCAGTTTATTTATCGAAATAATGATATTTTGTATCATTATACACTCATTATCAATGAATTGCTTTTTGAAATTTATTTCACCACCCACTCATATATTCCCGAAGAATAATCAGCCGGCAAAGTAACTTCAAGCCTTAAAGCACTTGTGGTTACCGGTTTAAATTTTACGACGTCCAACTTATCCTTATTTACCGGGTAGTGGCCCTGAGCTTTAACAGGGATCCATTTGCCGCCCGACTTGCAGAGTATCCGCCACGAAACTGGAACACGGCAACCACCAAACGGCCCATCGTCAAACCAATAGACTGAGCATTCCGAAACTTTAGTTTTTTCCGTAAAATCGTATTGAATCCATACTGTTGTATCTTTTTTGGGCCACCAATGGAAATAGAGTACATCGTGGTCGTTAGAGTTGGCTGGCAAATCGAGATCATTAACCGATTTCAACGAGCGGCCCTGGTTGGAAGCTGTAACAATGCTTCTGCTAGCAATGGTTGGAAAGGACAATGGACGTGCTGCGGTAGCTTTTACAGCTATCCAAACCTGCATTTCGCCTGCTCCCCGATTTGCCCAGGCGTAATACGGAATGGCTTTAAAATCCTGTTCTGTATCAATCATATTGCCATCTTCGGTATTTATAGCCGCATGTGACTTACCGGAAATAACCTCAATTCCATTGAGCAAACCAGGATTAAAAGCGGAATTTAATTCAGCCATCGAATCCAAAACAAGGTTCAAAACATGTCCATCTTTATTATCCGGCCCTTCGAGGCAATAAACCAATGGTCCACGCTGAAGCGCAACCCTGTCGCGGTTAGCCGCAACCTTTGGATTAGCCGCCACTTTTTTCACTGGCATCGGAAGCGTCAGTTCAATCTGATCGCCAGTTTTCCAGTTGTTTGCGATAACAGCATAGCCGTTTTTCAAGATGTACTTAGCCGGAACGCCATTTACAGTTATGGAATACGGAGGATTTTCGTCGGGTAAAAAGTGATACAGATCACTTGGAACCACTTCACCCCTTGCCCAGCCCGGTATGCGGAGGGCAACCCGGAAATTTTTAATTTCGGAAGGATTTATGGTAACAGTTATTTTTCCATTCCATGGATAATCAGTGGTTTGTGTGATTTTTGTTTTACTTCCGTTGAAATCGATTTCCGAACTATTCTGAACATACAAATTCAGATAAATGGTTGATTTATCGTACGCATAAATATAACCGGGAATGGACGGAATAAAACGGCAAACATTACTCGGGCAGCAGGCGCAACCAAACCATGCAGAGCGTTCGTGCTGTCCGCGCGATTCGAGCGGGTTGGGATAGAAAAAACGGTCGCCGCTAAGCGAAACTCCCGAAAGCAAAGCATTATAAAGGCTGCGTTCGAGTACATCGAAATATTTCGAATCGCCGTGCAAAAGGAACATGCGGTAATTCCAGAAAACATTGCTTATTGAAGCGCATGTTTCGCAGTAAGCTGACATATTGGGCAAAAAATAGGGTTCACCGAAACCTTCGTTGTCGCCACCCGAACCCAGACCGCCGGTGATATAGAATTTTGTTTTTAAAAGATCGTCCCATATTTTAGTAAGCGCATTGTTATACAGCTGATTACCGGTAATAGCTGCCACATCAGCCATTCCCGAATACATATAGGTTGCCCGCACTGCATGACCCACAATTTTATCCTGATCCACCACCGGTTTATGTGCCTGGTTATATTCGTCGCCATTATGGCGGATATCAAGCATATATTGTGCAAGTTCGAGGTATCTTTTATCTCCGGTAACGCCGTACAATTTCACCAAACCCATTTCAATCACCTGGTGACCAGGATAGTAGAGCAATTGTTTACCTATATAATCGGAATAAACCAGGTTGGCACTTTTTATGGCAACATCCAGTAAAGTCCTTTTGCCGGTAGCCTGAAAATGAGCCACAGCAGCTTCGTACAGATGGCCGAGGTTATACAGTTCGTGACTGAGTTCAGGGTCTTTTTCCCATCTTTTTTTACCTACCCATTCGTGCATATTATTCGAATCGATGGTGCGGTTGGTATACAGATAGCCATCCGGTTCCTGCGCCAGACCGATATAGTAAATAAGCGTATCGAGAGTCAGCGAAAGTTTAGTATCCGGGAAAGTTTGCAGCGAAAAAGAAGCTCCTTCAATAATTTTATACACATCAGAATCGTCGAATGGATAAAGCGAACAGAAGGAACCTGTTTCAAGCTTGCCGGCTATCATAAAATTTTTGATACGCCCTGTTTCCCTGCTTTTCTGTATGGCAATCGGAATGGTGACTTCATGGTTGGTTTTAATCCGTGCCGCCCAGAAATTGTCGTTAACATGAACCGAAGTAAATGGTACAGGTGCAATCGGGTACGACGGCCATACCGGCTGCGCCAAAAGAGTGTAAACAGCTAAAAAGCAAAATGTTAGCAGTAAGATAAATTTCTGTAAATGCTTCATAGGTTTCTTCATATAAAATTATATGTTATGCGCAGATTTTGGTTAATCATGCTTCTCATTCATCCGCAGCAATATCATCAGTAAGCATACAAATCTAAGGATTATAAAGATATTCCGGCCAGGAATAAGGAAGTATTCGAAACGTCTTAACTAAATAAATTTGTGGTTTTTTAATCATATACTGAAGCAAAATGTATAAAACGAAAGAAACCAATAATTAACGCAGAAAAACTTACGT
>CAZOXJ010000335.1:0-3457 GCA_964583325.1 uncultured Lentimicrobiaceae bacterium | reverse complement strand
GATTTACTTTATCGATTAAATATTTTCTATTACCGAATTCGAATTAAACAACAACTCTTTTTTCCTGACTACAACTATTTGATTTCGTCGGGCCATACTGTGTTTGCCACGCCGAGGCTTCATTTTACCTCCTTTTATAAGAACAATGATGGTACAGAGCACCTCGATAATTGTAATAATACAGTTGAATAAGTTAAGAGGTGCAACGCTCCGGACCCGGCGGAACACAACGAAAGTAAATACCGATTGCAGGGATTTTAAATAGCTTCGTGCATTTTTCGTGCATAAGATTCGCAATTGGATAACCCATCTGTTTAATTAATTGTAAGTTATTTGCTTTTCGGCAGCCCCTGACAAATCGATTACGCAATCGTATTAAAAAACTTACCTTTCTTTTTCGGAAATATATTTCTTTGATTTTCGCCACATACGAATGGTTGTAGCGTAATACACTACAAACTATAAACAGTTTCAGCTACATCAGTAAGGGCGATCAAACTACAGACAATCAGATCATTTTTTTTTATTTTTGAGAAAAAAATCAGGTTTAGTCAACTCAACAAGTACTTGATTGACAAATTGTTAGCCTCATAAACTACAAAAGCTAAATTAAGTTAACATGGCCAGATCAAAAATCATACGGATTATTGCAGTTACAGTTTTGCTGGCAAGCGCTATTTACGTAAACGCACAAAGCCCTCCACATCCCAATGGAGGAGTTGCACCAGGCACAGGTAATACGGTAGTTGGCGGACAACAGGGTGCGCCCATTGGCAGCGGCACATATATATTCTTTTTGCTGGCGGTAGCTTATGCCGGGCGAAAGGTGTACCGGCAGCAGACATCGGTTATAGGTGAAATTCAGTAAATGGGGTTGAAGCCATTATCTCACAACAGGATAATATGCGCTAAAAGCCATAGCCTTTATTTGCCTGTAAAGCATACCAGGCCGGTTGTTTGCCAATGATTCGATTCGATACATTTTGCATCCCCACCTGCTATTACAGAGAGCTCAGCCTTATTAAAAGCTCTGATTCTTAAAACAAAAGTCAGTTATTAATTCCCGATAGCCTCATTACAAACCCTATATAAAGCCAGGTTTTACGCCTTAATATTCTGATAACCTGCAACTTATTAATTTGCGTCTTTGCGGTAAATAAAAAACTGACGGAGTATTGTTATAAAAAGCTTAATCAACTTAAAAATGTCTCAAAAACCATAATCCATTGTCAGCATCTGGTTCCTTTGCAATATTTTCAGTGTAAAAATGAGCAAGCAGGTAAAAAACGTAAAGCTTATTATTTCAGCATTAAAAGGATTAGCATGTGCCGACATTTATTAAAAGAATAACACAGAACTAATTGCCTGTTGCTGACGGATAAGAAAAACAGGATTAAAATGCCGGATTCGCTGTACCATCCGGAAAACACAGTCGCAAAGATTGCATTACCCTAAAAACAAAAGATGATCAACCGGATAAATATATATTTCTGTCTCGCCTCTATATTCTGTATTGTGCTATTCCTTTTACAATGCACTCCTGAACGCAATAAGGACAGGAATGACTTACATACTGAACTTCTGCAGCAGGCACAATTGCTAAGCGTTACTTCGCCCGAAAAAGCAGATTCGTTGTTCCGGATTGTGGCAGGTGATCCAAAACAGGAACTACCATTAAACTATATTAAAGCATTAACCGGAATAGCGGATATTTTTATCTCCGGCAGGGCTTTCGATTCGGCCGCACTATACCTTCAGAAGGCAGAGATTTCACTCTCCGGCGACCAGGACTCCGTTCATATGATTCCGATACTGAATATCAAAGGTAAAATGTATTACCAGGAGGGCAGGTACGACTCGGCAGAATATGTGTACCGCAAAGGATTAAGCTTAGTAAACCTTACGGATGACAGCATTCAGAAAACTGCATTTACCCTAAACCTGGGAAAATCAATACTGGGTAGCGGAAATTACCCTGATGCGGCAAAACTACTCGACGAAGGGCTCAAAATGGCAATCAGCAATCAGAACAATGTTCATATCATGGTTGCTTTTCATTCGCTGGCGGTGCTCTATTCGGCAATGAACCAATACGACGAAGCTATAAAATACACCAAGAGGCATATCAGCCTGGCCCTCACTATTCCCGATTCACATTCGTACGCCAATGCCATGATGAACCTTGGCATCTATTACAAAAACTCAGGCCTTATCGACTCGGCACTGCTTGCCTATACCAAAGCATCCGATGCGTACAGCAAATTGAATGACAGCCTGAGTATGATAATGACTCTTTATAATAAAGGTATTTTATTGAAGAAGGCAGGGAAATATATCGAAGCGGAAAAAACCATGAAATATATTTACAACTACTGCAAGGCTAACAACATGCCCGAAGGACAAACTTACAGTCTTACGGCACTGGCAGGTATTTATGAGGAAACCAACCGTAAAAACGAGGGTTTGGTATTTATTAATACTGCCTTAAGCCTGGCAACAAAGCATAATCTGATTATCAACTTAAGCACCTTGTATGAGCGCAAACATTCGCTGCTGGCTACCCTGGGCATGTACGAAGAAGCGTACCTTATTTCGCTGCAGGCGGTAAAAATATCGGATAGTTTGTCGGGGTTGGAAGTAAAGAAAGAAATTCTGGAACTTAAAACTAAATACGAATCCGAAGAAAAAGAAGCTGAAAACCATTTGCTGAAAAAGGATAACCAGATTATAAATTCGCGGCTGTTGATTCAAAAGCTTGCGCTTGCCGTTACCTTGCTGCTGGTTTCGATTTCGGTTCTGCTTTTTCTTTTATACCGAAAAAAAATAAGGCATCGGCAGGCAATTGCGGAGGAAAAAGCGATACGACTGGAGAACGAAAACAAGGCCGGCATCCTGGCCCTCGAACATTCCGATTTACGTAACAAGCTTAAAGAAGAGGAACTTAACAGGATACATATCGAAAACCAGTTAAAGTCGGAACAGATTGAAAACCTCGAACTCCAGACCAGTTTAAAGGAACAGGAGCTGGTGTTTCAGGCATTGGCGCGTGCTGAGCTCACCCAGTTGTTAACAAAAATCAGCGAGAAACTTCATCCGTTTCAAATACGGTTGCACCGTAAAAAAGACCAGGAAGAGTTTTCGCATGTGCTCACCGGCATATCGCGCGATAGCGCAAAAGACCCCCTGTCGGAATTCGAACTACTTTTCAGGCAGTTGCACCCTGAATTTTATGAAAAACTTCTAAACCGCTGTCCGCAACTCTCAAAGTCGGAATTGCATATCAGCGCTATGATCAGGCTAAACCTTTCGACCAAGGACATGGCCAGCCTTGTTAATCTTAGTATTTCGACTATCGAAACCAACCGTTATCATATACGCAAAAAACTTAGTCTCGATCAGGGCGAAAACCTCACCACCTGCTTAATGCAGGTCTGAGCCCGGTTAAGTTTCAGTTTAC
>CAZOXJ010000334.1:0-3458 GCA_964583325.1 uncultured Lentimicrobiaceae bacterium | reverse complement strand
GTAAATTTGTATTGTATCAGCTCGGCAACGGCTTTGCGATCGAGGATTAAATTTACCAGCGAAATAAATTTTACATCAACCAGCATCCATGCAATAAGTGCCGAAATAAAACTCATCCGGTAGCAAACCACCTGAGGAACACCCAGCATGGCAGTTTCGAGGGTAACGGTGCCTGATTTCACTGCTGCCGCGCGCGAAATTTTCAGTAAATCGTATGTTTGTCCGAATACAATTTTTACCGGATATTCTTTAACCAGCTTTTTATAGAAATCTTGTTTCAGCGTAGGCACTCCCGCAATTACAAATTGATAATCCGCAAACCGTTCCGTGATTTTCAGCATAAACGGAAGTATCCGTTTGAGTTCCTGTTTGCGGCTTCCCGGAACAAGTGCAATAATTGGCTTTTCACCCAGATCGTGTGTTTTTCTGAATTCGGATTCATCAATTTTCGCATCCAGGTCCATCGAATCGGGCATCGGATGACCCGTATATTCAACATGATAACCATAACCGGCATGAAAATCCTTTTCGAAAGGCAGAACCACAAAAGCAAGGTCGGTGTTTTTGTGGATTTTATGTACCCTACGTTTTTTCCAGGCCCATACTTGCGGCGAGATGTAGTAAAAAACTTTATACCCTTTCGCTTTCGCAAATTCTGCTATGCGCATATTGAAACCCGGGTAATCAACAAGAATAACGGCATCAGGATTCCATGCAATGAGGTCGTCCTTGCAGAAACGGATATTATGCAAAATTGTCCGGATATTCAGCGCAACTTCCTGAAATCCCATAAATGCAAGGTCGCGGTAGTGCTTTACAATGGTGCCTCCTGCATTTTCCATCTGCGAACCGCCCCAGCAACGGAATTCGGCACTGGCATCACGCGCCTTTAACCCGTTCATGAGTTTGGATGCGTGCAAATCGCCCGATGCTTCTCCTGCAATAATGTAATATTTCATAGGTAGCGGGTGGTCAGGTTTCAGAAAGGAAAAGTTTGACTGCTGTTTTTCAGAAAAACGAAAAACAAAATAACCATCAGCACACTAACAAGCATTATTCCTTTGCCCGTGTCGGCTAATTTGAATTTCACAAAATAAAACCGCATAACAACCAGGTTCACAGCTATTCCCAACAGTAAAATGTCGGCATCGCGCACACGGCTCAGAAAATGAAGATTGTACTGCACCAGGCGCAAAACTGCCGCAAAAAACAATGCTGCCGGAACAGGAATAAGCAGCCCGAGCATGATTCCGAAGGATAAACTGTCCTTCATCAGCCATTTAGATAGTGACATACAGGTTGTTTTATGCTTCTAAATCCCAGTTTTTTATAGTATCAATCATATGGTGGGCTGTGAGGTCGATCTGCACCGGAACCACACTGATATAATTGTTATTGATTGCCCAGTGATCGTTGTCTTCGTCAGTATCAAGGTTCACAAATTCGCCCCTGAGCCAGTAGTAGTCGCGTTTATGAGGATCTTTGCGTTCGTCGAAATTCTCGTTCCAGAAAGCTTTGGCCTGTTTCGTGATTTTAATTCCACTCACCGGACCACCGTTCAATGCCGGAATATTCACATTTAAACACACACCGTCGGGGAGTCCGTTTTCGAGCACTTTGGCAGCAAGGGATTTTATTACAGTGCCACAATGACTGAAATCGGCAGCGTGCGAATATTCGTTCAGCGAAAAACCTATAGAAGGCACGTTTTCCATAGCTCCTTCAATAACGGCTGCCATGGTACCCGAATACAAAATATTTATGGATGCGTTGCTGCCATGATTAATGCCCGAAACAATCAAGTCGGGTTTACCGCGAATTATCACTTTTTGGCCCAGTTTCACACAGTCGGCAGGAGTTCCGTTGCAGCTGTATTCGCGGTACCCTTCCTCTTCGGCAAGCAAATGCAGGCGAAGCGGACTTTGAATGGTAACCGCGTGACCCATGGCCGATTGCGGTTTGTCGGGTGCTACAACAAGCACATCCCCCAAAGGCCTGATTGTCTGGATGAGATAACGCAGACCGGGGGCAAAGATGCCGTCGTCGTTGGTAATAAGTATAAGAGGTTTTTTCATATCAGATTAAAGTCGGTACATTATGAAATTGTTTCCGGTTCCTGGTTTATTTCAGCATGTGCCCTTTGAACCGGAATAGCCGTAACCCCTGCTGTAACTATAAATTTCATTACTTCGGCAGAGTTGGCATACAATGGCTTAACATTGGCTTCGGGAACAATAAACAGCTCGCCCGAAAAATTGTAAGAGTGTGGCAGATAAACGGTTACTTTACCAGCTTCAATTCCAAGTATGGTTAAATCGTGTTGGGTAATAAAGCCAAGTTTTTCGAGGTCCGAATCCTTGTGCATTTTCACCAGCACCGGTTCGGTAAACTTTTTATCCTTGCCTACAAACGCCGACATAAAATCTTTGATCGAGGTATATATGATTTTAACAAGTGGTGCCTGGCTGATAAGCCTGTCGAGCGAAGCCAGAATAGGTTTTATAAGTATTGAACTCCCCAAAACACCTATCAGCGTGATAAACGTTACAATAATTACTAATCCCAGTCCGGGGATTTTAAACCCGATAAGCCTGGTGAGATACTGAATGAGCAATCCATCGATAAACTCAAGCGATACCACAATGGCATAAATAGTAATAGCCAGCGGGGAAATAAGCAGCAACCCCTGGAAGAAGTAACGGATAAGCCTGTTCATAGTGCACAATTGAGGTGCAAAAGTAGGCAATAAATCGCTGCGAAAGGCAATTCGTCTGCACCGTGTTTAGCTGCGATTTCGTTAAATTTCAATCATTCGTTAACACATTTGCCCTGTTTTCGACATAACTAATCATTACGAAAAACAAGGACTTCCATATAGAAATGATATCAAAATTAAGTAAGGCCATAATCTTGAACTTCAAGCTTTCTTTTCGATCGCTTGTTTTAAAGCACTTGCTTTCTAAATCCTTAGTCGATAGGCTCCCACAATTCAATTTTGTTACCTTCGGCATCCAGGATATGAATAAATTTACCGTAATCATACGTTTCCATTTCATCCACAATAGTAACCCCTTCTTTTTTTAATTCCACAACCAAAGCTTCAAGATTTTCGACCCGGTAATTAATCATAAACTCTTTTGTTGAAGGCTCAAAGTAGTTTGTGCTATCCGAAAACGGCGTCCATTGAGTCATAGCTTTCTTTTTACTGTCTTCATTTTCGTACCACTCAAATGTTGCACCATAAGCGTTGGTTTCCAGGCCCAGGTGTTTCTGATACCATTCAGTCATTGTTTTTGGGTCTTTACATTTGAAGAAAACGCCGCCAATTCCTGTTACTTTTTTCATTTTGCTATTATTGGTTAGTATTGATTTAAAAACCGAAATTAGTAGAAAATGTTGCTGTAAGGTTAGATGTTTTTTTGAAATTGTATGAGATCTGGGAAAGTGGGGTATATTTG
>CAZOXJ010000333.1:0-3459 GCA_964583325.1 uncultured Lentimicrobiaceae bacterium | reverse complement strand
GAGACCGGATTAACCAAAAACCAAAGTTAACCAAAAACCACTTTACTAACTTTGTTCATAGGTTTATAGCCGACTAAGGAAAAGGTAATAGGCTTATTGTAAACTATTTTTTAACTTTTTTTACCTCTGTCGCTTATGTGTTTGATTTGCAAACTTATAGAGTTAAAAAAATTTTACACTTATTTTTTAATGCTTACCTCCAGATTCAAATTCACAAAGCATTTATTTCAAAAAACGTACTGCTTTAATAATAAATTGCCAGGCCGAATGGAAATACTCTTATTTTTTTTTCAATGAATCCGATTTCTTTTTACAGTGATGAAACCCGGTATCTGTTTAAAGAAAAGTGATTACACGTACTCAATTACTAAGGCTTCGCCTCTTTGTATCATCATTCCGTTCATGGCCAGCGAATCGAGGTCGTTAACGATAGGATAAACGGATATGGTTGCTATTTTTTCAATCCGCCGCATCAGTTGGGTGGTAAAGAATTTGCTGTTCATAATGGAGCCCATGATAAGGATTGCATCTACTTTGCCTTCGAGCACGGTAGCCATTGAGCCTATTTCTTTAGCAATCTGGTAAGCCATGGCATCCATTATAAAAGTAGCTTGTTCGTCGCCTTCGTCAATCATCGAAAGAACCTGGTTCAGCGATTTAGTGCCCAGGTAAGCCTGAATTCCTCCTTGTTCGGTAACCAGTTTACGCATTTCCTCGCGGGTATATTTTCCGCTGTAGCAAAGGTCGATAACCTGCCCGACCGGCAAACCGCCGGTTCGTGTCATCGAAAATGGTCCGTCGCCGTCAAAAGCCTGGTTCACATCTATAACTTTTCCACCCTGATGAGCACCTACCGAAACTCCGCCACTGCCGATATAGGCAACAATCAGGCTTAATTCGTCGTAACTGCGGTTAATGCTTTTTGCATACTCGCGCGAAACATTTTTATGGTTAAGAGCATGAAAAATAGAATTCCGTTCAATAGCCGGGAGTCCCGAAACCCTTGCAATGGGCTCCAGTTCGTCAACCACAACCGGATCAGCCAGGTAAGCTTTGGCGTCGGGCAGCATCGAAGCAATTTTATCGGCAATCAATCCGCCCAGGTTGGTAGCATGCATTCCCATTACACCAACACGGAGGTCGCGTTTCATGGCTTCATTTACCTGGTAAACGCCTGATTGAAGAGGTTTTATCAGCCCACCGCGGGCCATAACAATGGAAATATCAGCAAAATCGATCTGGTTGTTTTTCAGTTCGTCCAGAATCAGGCCTGTGCGGTAATCGAGTTCTTCTATCACGTTAGGAAAACCAGCAAGTGCATCCGGTTTATGTCGGATGGATTTCAGAAAAATAAGGCTGATGTTGCGGTACACCGCTATTTTGGTGATATCTACTTCCGGATAAATAACCAGGATATGTTTTGCTGACATGGTTTTGAATTTTTATTGAATGGTCAAATTTATTAATATTTCCCGTACATTGAGAGGTGCCGGGTAAGTATTATCAGAAAGTGAATTGGGGTAAGGCAGAAATATAGCGTTGAGAAGCAGCTATTCATTATTTCCGGGGTCTTCACTTTCGTTGTCATCCATATGTTTATTAATAACATACCAGGTAACGCCACGCCCGACAAAGTACATAATTAGCATGAAAATAAACGGATAATCGGACATAATTCCGATGTTGCCGGTATAGTTGAGCAGTATCAGAAATAAGCCTATAGCAACGATTACAATTAAATCGGGGACTCGTTGTTTGCTGAGCATACTTTGTTTTTTAGACAAACGTAGCAAAAAAATCAACACTTGCGGGAAATCGGCAGCAAGAGATTGACAGAGTGAAAAGAAAACCAGCACAAATTTTGGATTTATTAAACATATTCACTATCTTTAAATCCTTTAAACCACTGATTCTCTGTACTGCTGAATTAGCTTTTATTTTATTCCTGGATATACCATCTGAAAAATTGTTTCCTCGGAGCCTGTACGTTCAACTTTCTGTATCATCTAACTTCAACTACAAGATTATTACTCCGCATAAAATTGTTCTTCATAAGATTGATACGTTTTATTTCTGTTTAACGCTTAATATGTTGGAAGATATGAGTAATTCAACCATTAAACTGATCGCATTTTCAGCGATTGCTCTATTGGCAGGCAGCAGTCGGGTTTTTGCACAAACTTTCACAATGCATCCTTCTGAAGTGCGGGTTCAGGAAGCATACGATATTTCTCCTCCTCTTTCCGATATGCCATTGATACCGGTTGGAGAAAAAAGGCAAAAACATATAGGTGAAATCCCAAACCAGAATTACTCCCTTATTTTTAATAATCTGAATAGTTTTACCGAAATCACTTCTGGCCAGGACCCGGTATTGCAGGACAGCGATGGAACTTTGGCTCCTGTAAGTACGGTTGTGAATATAGATGGAATAAACAATACGCAGGGATATATTCCTCCCGATCCAGCTGGCGATATTGGTTTAAATCATTACATACAGGCTACTAATCTTCATTTTGCAATTTATTCGAAAACCGGCGCTTTGTTGTATGGGCCAGCTGCATTGAGTACCCTTTGGCAGGGGTTTTCCGGATATACAAGCGACGGCGATCCGGTAGTTTTATACGATCACCTGGCTGACAGGTGGATTATAACTCAGTTCTCGTTGCCAAACTATCCGAATGGTCCTTTTTATGAGCTACTTGCTGTGTCACAAACACCTGATCCGCTGGGAGCATGGCACCGGTATTCGTTTCAGTTCAGCAAAATGCCTGATTATCCAAAGTTTGGTGTATGGCCTGATGGTTATTATATGTCAGCCAATTTGTATTCTTCAGGAAGTGGAAACTGGGCTGGTCCTGCGGCAATAGTCCTGGAACGGGATTCGCTGCTGGCAGGCAAAACGGCCAGAATGAAGGTTTTTGAACTTGGAACTGACCGTCAGCCTTTGTTGGCAGCCGACCTGGATGGGCTGTTGCCACCTGCCGGAAGCCCGGGCTATTTTTTATCAGTCAATGATGATCCGGCAAATGCGAATGATCATCTGGAACTTTTCAGCCTGCAAACGGATTGGGCAAATCCGGCTAACGCGTTACTAACCGGGCCTCAAACCATCCCTGTTGCCGTATTCGACGGTAATATGTGTAATGGAAGTCCATCCTGCTTACCACAACCCGGAACATCCAGTCGCCTCGATGCATTATCCCGCTACCTGATGCAAAGGCTGCAATATAGGAATTTTGGAACTTACCAGGTTTTAATGGCAAATCACACGGTAGATGTGGATGCTAATAATCATGCAGGCATCCGGTGGTACGAATTACGGACTGAGGCTACAGATTGGTCAGTTTACCAGCAAGGCACCTATGCTCCCGATACCAACCACCGCTGGATGGGAAGCATTGCAATGGATGGAGCAGGAAACATCGCACTTGCTTATTCCATCACAGGAAAGGGAAT
>CAZOXJ010000332.1:0-3467 GCA_964583325.1 uncultured Lentimicrobiaceae bacterium | reverse complement strand
ATAGTGTGCTGATTCGTGAAAATTCGTGTTTTAGTTAAGACGATCAGTATAGATTTCTTTGCGAATAATGACAAATCAGTATATGAAAACAAAAAGTATTACGGTTATAGGTGCTTATTTTTCAGCTTTACAGGGTTTTGTCGGCAATCGAAAATAGTTGCAATTGTTATGAAATCACCGTCAACCAGATATACTATTTTATAATTAGAGCTAATTAAATATCTGATTTCCAAATTTAAATGTGCCAGCAATTCTTCTTCCTGACCTAAACGGGGAGTTTGCTCCAACAGTAAGCTTTGGTCAACTATATCATTTGTAATCTTATCAGCAATTCTTTTTCCCGCCTTGAAATTTAGATATTCATAAATATCACGCAATTCTTCAATAGCAGAATCTGACCAGATTACAACTATTTCCATGTTTCAATTTCTTTCTTTACAACCCGGGCTGTTTTAGCCCTATTATTTTTGACATCGTCAACTGCTTTTGCAATTAGCTGTTCATATTGACTGATTGTCAATGGTTTAATCTCTTTTTCGAATGCCTTTGCCCGCTCTGCTCTGAGAATTTCCTCAAATTTATCCAAGAGGTTATTGTTGGCATATTTGAGAAAATCCTGAATAAAATGAAGTTTTCTCTTCTGTAAGTCCATAACAGTTATTTTTTGTAAAAGTAAGAAATTTCGAGCTAAACTATTCTCTGCTTAAAGATGTATAAATGTTCCTAAAACCATCCTTTAACAAACTCATCAACAGTAAGTTTCCCGAAATAATCGCTGATTTCGAATTGTGCAACAGCCTTCCGTATGGCTTCTTCTTCATGCAAAATATCAGTCAGGGCCGACTCTATTTCACCGGGATCGGCATGCGAAAAATAGTCGCCATAAATGCGGGCCTGCTTAATAACCCCATTATTCACATACATGCAAAATTCCAGCGTTCCGCTGTTTTCGGTACGTATTACTTTGCGAAAATTATAAGCGGGTGAAATGCCGAAGTTCCAGTCCCAGGTGCTGTATTTTGTTTGCACCATTTCTTCAATGAGCAGTTCATCAGCCATTGTGAGTTCATAAAACCGGGCATCCGGATACATGCCAACGATGTGCTTTTCGATCAGTTCCGAAAACTGCATTACATCCATAGCCTCATGCAGATGCTCACTTATATTGGTTACACGGCTGCGGACTGATTTTACGGCTTTGTCCTGAAATTTGGCTTCATTCACTTTCAAGGCCTGGCTGAGGTCGGCCATTGTAGCCGAAAAAAGTAAAGTGCCATGGTGCAGAACGCGGTTTTTCCAGATGGTTTCGGCGTTGCCCGAAAACTTTTTTCCGTCAATGGTCAGATCGTTACGGCCTTCGAAACGGGCATCGATTCCCAGTTTTTGCAGCACTTCGAGTATTGGTTCGGTGAATTTCCTGAAATCATTACGCGTATGGTCCCGGCCAGATTGGATAAAGGTAAAATTCAGATTTCCAAGATCATGAAATACAGCTCCGCCACCGGTTAAGCGCCTCACTACACTGATATCATTTTCTTTTACATAATCAACATTTATTTCCGAGATGGTATTCTGGTGTTTCCCTACAATAATTGCGGGTTCGTTGCGCCAAAGCATAAAAATATCTTCAGTGGATTGTTTCAGAAAATACTCTTCGGCTGCCAGGTTAAAATAGGGGTTGGTATGGCGACGTTGTATGATAAGCATAATCGATTTTTGATGCAAAAATACTCTTTAGTTTCTTAACAGGTATCGAACCAATTAGTATGGCATGCCGAAACTCAATTCCTTCCGGACAAAATTTTCAAGTTTCAGTAATCAAAAATTAAGCAATAGGGTAATCGATACACCAAATCTAATGTTTGTAAAATATTAAATCTCCTTTTTTTTTTAAAACCATGGAATTGAGAACATATTTCAGTCGGAAGATTCTGTACATTTACACTTTCTGTTAACCAAAACAATTAACCTTAAAAATCTCAACTATGTTTTTAATCATTCTCGGAATTATTATAGTCATTGTCGGTTTTGTATTTGCAAAAGCCGAATCACCAGTAAAATCCTATACAGGATTAATACGAATCATTGGCTTTGTAATTATTGTGATTGGCGCAAGTTTATCGGCCGTAAAGCAAATTGAACCGGGTTATGTCGGGGTTCAGAAACTTTTCGGTAAAGTGAACAACAACATTCTCGAAAGCGGGCTTAATGTTATTAATCCGCTGGTTGAAGTGGTAACTTTTGATATACGTACGCAAAATTATACCATGTCGGGCGTTCACGACGAAGGAGACAAAAGCGGTGACGACGCAATCCGTGTGCTGTCAGCTGACGGATTGGAGGTTATAGTGGACCTTACGGTGCTTTATAAAGTACTGCCGATTGAAGCCCCCCGGATTTTAAAAGAAATAGGAACCGATTACCGTAATACGATTGTGCGCCCGATATGCCGTACAAAAATCCGCGACAATGCGGTTTATTATGATGCAATTGCGCTCTACTCCACCAAACGCGATGAATTTCAGGCACGTATTTTTAAAACCATTGAGAGCGATTTTAAAACACGCGGATTGCTTCTCGAACAGCTTCTGGTGCGAAATATTACTCTTCCGGCTTCGGTTAAAACCACTATCGAATCGAAAATTAATGCCGAGCAGGAGGCACAAAAAATGACATTTGTTTTACAGAAAGAAAAGCAGGAAGCCGAACGTAAAAGAGTTGAAGCACAAGGGATTGCTGATTATCAGAAAATTTTAAGCACCGGACTCAGCGATAAGCAGCTACAATATGAAATGATAAAAGCCATTTCCACATCGCCCAATGCCAAACTCATTATTATAGACACAAAGAAGAGCGCTCCTTTTATTATTGATACAAAATAATATTTATACCTGGCATGAAGGTTATTGCCAATATTCCTGTGCGGTGAAGAGTTCAGAAGGAATAAACAAAAAAAGTCCTGTGATGAGCAGGACTTTTTTGTTACAGATTATCAGTCGTTTCACATAGTAAGTATCGATTAATTCAAAGGTAGTTCATCCAGATCATTTGAAGTTGTTCCTGAAAAATCCCTTACATTGAAACGTAGGTAATCAAATTCATTTTCAGACAAATCGTGATCAACGCTGCTGGTTTTGATAAATTCATTTACATCGAATCGCAGGTAACCGAAATCGGTTACAGCAGGTAATTCAACAATTGAAGTTTCGGAAGTGTAATTATTTACATTGAAACGCAGGTAGTTACAGTCGTTTCCGGCAGTTATGGTATTGTTTGTTTTTGGAATTCCGGTTGTGGTGATTTGTTTTTTAACACCTGATTTTACTACGTCGCCAGTGAACGAAGTTCCGGGATTAGCGATGGTAGAAATTGATAGAAAAAATACCAGGTTTAGTGATGCAAAAGTTGTTAAAGTTATTAACGTTTTCGTGTTCATATTTTAATGATTCTTTAAAAGGGGAGTTTGT
>CAZOXJ010000331.1:0-3493 GCA_964583325.1 uncultured Lentimicrobiaceae bacterium | reverse complement strand
AATCGCTACGAATAAATAACAAAATACGCTACAATCTTAAAAGCGTCTAAACTACAGAAAATCAGCCTCCAATAAAATACATTTGAAAAAAAATACACTTTAGCTTTTCTCACGGACAGAGCTAAGTGAAAAGCATGTTTGGTGTTATCATTTACATTAAAACAAGCTAACAAGTTTTGAACTTTTATTTAGAAATGCTTTCTAAAGCCCCGATAATGAAAAAACTATTCTTCGCACTTTTTTGTCTGAGTTTCACACTGTGTTATGCTCAAACAGCCACATCTGGCTCACATCTGGATGCAGGAGTAACCATCAGTTCCAATGCAACTAACAATACCATCTGCTCAGGAACTTCGGTAACGTTTACTGCTACGCCCTCGGGTACCCCTGCATCAAACTACCAGTGGAGGAAAAATGGAAATGCTGTATCCGGAGCAACAAATTCGACCTATACCACTACGGATCTGGTGAATGGAGATGCTATCACGGTGCAATTGTCACTTAATAGCGGAACTGTTTACACTACGGGTTCAGTGTTAAATTTAGATGCCGGCAATCAATCAAGCTATCCGGGTACGGGATTAACCTGGACCGACTTAAGCGGAAACAACAATGATGCTCCGCTGCCTGCAGCCTTAGCGTCTTCCTATTCCTCAAGCATCGGGCTGGGCAGTTTTACTTTTCAGGCTAGCGGCGCCTATACTATTCAAAGCAGTGCCATAAACAACTGGAACATCACTACCACCGATGCTCTTACAGTAGAAACATGGATAAAGCGCACGAATTACGGGAATTACCAATTTTGGTTCTCAACACCTGATCTTTACTACCGCCTGGGTGTGAACCCCAGCGGATATCTGTATTGGGATATGGCACATTATGTGGATAGAAGTGCGGGAGTTTTGGTTTCGGAAAATGTGTGGCACCATATTGTCTATACCGCAGGTCAGGAATCCGGGAATATCACAACAAGGGTTTACCTGGATGGAGCTTTAGTAGCAACCCAGAATGAAGGCATCACTGATCTTTCCTCTTTCACAAATTATCTTATCGGGGATGGACAGGATCCGGGTCATCATCCTCTGAACGGCAATATGGGGCTGATGAGGGTTTTTAATACCACCTTAACAGCTGCCAATGTTCTGCAAAATTTCAACGCGGAGAAGGATCGTTTTCTGGATGGGGCATTCGTTTCCAATACCGTGACTATGATTGTGAATATCCCTCCTGTAATTACAATATCAACCGATGTGCCCACCACCATCTGCAACGGATCGTCGGTAACATTATCAGCACTGGGAGGCGGGAATTGCATAGGGTTTAGTGGCAGCAATAAAATCACATTTGCCTCCACACCAACTATTCCTGTAGGAAATAGCAATTACACCCTTGAAGCCTGGGTAAAACCAAACACCGTTTCGGGCGCTAACGGAATCGTGGGCTGGGGAAACTGGGGAGGCGGAAATCAGGTTAACGCACTCAGATTTGATGGCCCCACTAAACTGCATAACTATTGGTGGGGTAATGACCTGGTTGTCAATATCCCCAATGCACTTGACGGAAACTGGCACCATGTTGCAGCCACTTTCGATGGAACGACCCGATCTATATACTGGGATGGCGTATTAAAAGGATCAGATAGCCCTGGCGGTCATAATGTTACAATCTCAGATAACATGAACATTGCTGCAACAAATAACGGAGAGTATTTTGACGGAGCTATTGACGAGGTTCGGATCTGGTCTGTTGGAAGGAGTCAGGCACAAATTCAGGATAATATGAATTCCCAAATTCCGGAAAACAGTGCAGGACTGTCAGCTTATTATCAATTTAACGAAGGTACAGGAACCGTGGCTGCTGATGCAACAGGCAATGCCAACAACGGAACCTTATCCAACTCACCGGCCTGGGTGAATCCTTCAACTGCGCCAATCAGTTTCCCGACAGCCGCTGACTTAGTATGGTCAACAGGTGCTACTACTTCTTCAATAACTGTAAGTACCGCAGGTACATACACAGTTACTGCCACAAGCGGCGAAGGATGTACGGGTTCAGAAGATATTTCGGTAACAGTAAATCCATTGCCTGTGCCGGTTATAAGCGGACTGACAACTGTGAGTTCCGGTCAGTCGAATGTTACATACACCACGGATGCAGGGATGACAAACTACATCTGGACAGTTACCGGAGGCACTGCCAGTGCTGGTGGTGGAACTACAGACAATACAATTACTATTTCCTGGGAAGCCAGTGGCACAGGACATGTTACAGTTAATTATACCAACAGTGTCGGCTGCAGCGCGGCTGCACAAACCGATTTGGCGGTATACATCATCAGCAAAACCTCTCAACAGGCAGGCAGCTGGAATGAAGCCTCGACATGGACGCCAGCCGGGGTGCCTTCAAACACTGAAAATATCCTGGTTCTTCATAACATAACAGTAAATAATACCCCCACAGCGGTCTGCAATTCCTTAACTATCAATACAGGCTCAGTAACAATAAATACAGGACAGGCGCTCACTGTTTATAGCAGCCTTACCAACAGCGCCGGAAATTCAGGCCTGGTAATTAACTCCGGCGGCTCACTTATACAGAATACCGCCGCTGTAGCTGCAACTGTAAAACGTGCCATTACCGGCGACGATAAATTTCACCTCTTTATCTCCCCTATCAGCGAATCCGTTGTTGCCAATGCAGCTTCCTGTTTTAAAGGCGCTTATGTCGACCGCTACCAGGAATCAGCCGGAGCATGGGTGCGACTGGCTACCGGCGATAATGTGGTTTCCGATTACGGTTATTCCGTTAATTTCGCCAATGGCACACCGGAACTTACTTTCCCCGGCACGCTGAAAACAAGTCCTGTAAGCTATACCAACCTCAGTTATACTCCATCAGCACCCGGTTATGGCTCAGGCTGGAACCTGGTTGGGAATCCATATCCATGCGGTATCAATACGGCACTGCTCACAGCTCCAACAGGAATAAATGCCACCGCCTATGTATGGGACGAAACAGGTTCGGGTAATTATTTACCCCTCACCATAGGCGCTGCAAGTGCTACACCGGGTATTATTGCCGCTCTGCAGGGTTTCTTTGTCAGATCAACATCGGCTACCAATTCCCTTATCCTGGCTAATGCAGCTAAGGTGCATGGAGGTACTTTTCATAAAAGCAGCAATACAGTGCCTCAGATGCTTACCCTTTCCATCGTCGGCAACGGTTATTCGGATAAAACCTATGTAAGGTTCGATCAGGCTGCCACCGAAAACTTCGATCAGGCATTGGATGCATATAAACTCTCAGGACTGGATGAGGCACCACAGCTGTATTCCATTCTGCCTGGTGAAAAAGCAGCAGTTAACACACTTCCGACTTCAGGAAACAGCCAGGATATTCCTCTTGGCCTGAAAGTAGGCGAAACCACAACTTATACCCTCAATGTGGAAGGCATCAGCAGTTTTGATCCCAATGCGCCGGTATTTCTCGACGA
>CAZOXJ010000330.1:0-3521 GCA_964583325.1 uncultured Lentimicrobiaceae bacterium | reverse complement strand
GGAAGAAATAAAATCTGAGCGATACGGTTCTGATTTATTTTAATTGCTTTACGACCGCTTCTTTTTCAATAAATCCGGTATTTGACCAGATGAGTGTTTTGTTCTTATATATCTGTAAAACAGGTATGGCCTCAATTTTCAATTCTTTGCAGAGTGCCCGGCTTTCGTCAGCATTAATACGAACCACTACCACTTTATCGGCCATGTCCCTTGTTATTTCGTCCAGGTAAGGTTTCATTTTTTTGCAGGGAGCGCACCAGTCGGCATAATAATCTATCAATACTAATTTATCGGTAACAAGCAGGTTATCAAACTGTTGTTTGCTCATACCTGTTGATGCTACAGTTTTATCCGTTGTTTCAGGAAGGTTTGCAGCTCTCCATCTCATCATGCCCCCGTTTAACTCATACACTTGTTTAAATCCCTGCGATTTCATATAACTAACCGCATAAGTGCTTCTGCTGCCACTCAGGCAATAAATTAAAACTGGCTTTGATTTGTCGAGTGAGGCAATTTGGCTTGCAAATTCGTTTGTGCTAATATCGTAGTTTACAGCGTTTTTCAAATGACTTTGCGAAAATTCGCCGGGAGTTCTCACATCAATAAGCGGAGCATCCGGGAGTTCTGCAATTTTTTTCGAAAACTCTGCCGCAGAAACCGAAGAATTATCGGACGGCGTTGATTGCCCGCTGGTGCAACTGTTGAACAGCAATACGACTGTTGTAAAAATGATAGAAATATACTTTGTCATCTGATTATTTTGTTTTTACATCTTCAAAACTTACATCTTCTTTGGTGCTTTGTTTGGACTCTGTTGAACAGTTACCGCCTGCACAATTTCCTGAGGCACAGCCAAAAGCGAACAATCCCATCGCGGCAAAATATCCGCCAAAGGCAATACCAAACCATTGCTGGCTCATAATTGACTGGATGACAACAAAAATCCCAGCAATGAGATAGAATGCCCGTGTAAGTGTCCAGTTTGTTAAAATTCGTTCTTTCATGATTCTTTGTGGTTCTGTTGTTAATTTAGTGGGTATATTTTTGGTCGGAAGTCAGAAGTCCGAAGTTCCCCTGACAACTTTATTTATCTGTGAAAGCAGGGCACTGTTGGAAATTTGTTTTATTCAGATATTTTGCATTACCAGGCCTCAAATTAGCACTTTCTTCCGACTTCCGACTTCTGTCTTCCGACCTTTTAAAACCCATTTCCATTCAAGGTTGATTACAATTTGTTTTGCAGACGATTTATTCCGCCTCCGTTATAAACATTTGTGTAGCCGTTTGATTTCAGGATATTTTTGGCAGCTGCACTTCTCATCCCTGATTCGCAGCAGGTAATGATTGGCTTTGACTTATTTTTCAATTTATGAAGATTGTTGCCAAGCTGCTCAACGGCAATATTTACCGAGCCTCGTATGTGTCCGCCTGCATATTCGCCTTTAGTGCGCACATCTAGAATTACAGCACCATCTTTTACAAGTTGAGCGTAGTCGGTTTTTTCTTTAGTGAATAAGCGTATAATCGATTCAAACATTTTCTTTCTGAATTTTGGGTTTACTTTTTTTATGAGTTGGGAAACCGAAAGGCAAATACAGGTGGCAAAAACTTGTCGGTCTTGTAAGGATAAAACACGTGTATTAACTAAAAGTATGAGAGCCACCGTTCCCGGAATCACCGTTTTGAAAATCTACCTTGTCATGGCAATCATCACAAGAACTTTTACCGCTTAATTCCTGGTTGCCATGTTTTGTGGCATTTTGACAGAACTTAAGTGAGAGTAGAAATTCACTGCAAAAGTCGAACATTCGAACGTGCCTCACAGCAACGTTTGTTACACAAGGGAAATTTTGTTTCTGCCCAGTTTTACCAGGCCCTCGTCTTCCATTTGTTTAAGAAGTCGCGAAACTACAACACGGGCCGTACCCAACTCATTAGCCAGTTGTTCGTGAGTTACATTCAGGGTGTTGTTGTTCATTAATTCGCATTTCTTCTTTATAAAACTGAATAATCGTTCATCTAATTTTTTGAACGCGATTGCATTAATGGTATCCAATAGTTCTTCGAAGCGCTCGTGATACAAGCGAAAAATATAATCCAACCATTCGGGAAATTCTTTAATGAGCAAACCCACTTTGTCAATAGGGATAAACAGTATTTGAGTTTCTTCCTCGGCAATCACTTTTACTTTGCTGGTATCGTGGTGCAAACCACCTAAAAAAGAAGTGACGCAACTTTCGCCGGACTTGATGTAATAAAGCAATATTTCCCTGCCCTCTTCGTCGTTCCGCATTACCCTGACGCTTCCGTTTGTTACAATCGGTATAGCTTTGATATATACGTTTTCATTGAGTATAA
This sequence comes from uncultured Lentimicrobiaceae bacterium, assembly GCA_964583325.1. Classification (GTDB taxonomy): domain Bacteria; phylum Bacteroidota; class Bacteroidia; order Bacteroidales; family UBA4417; genus UBA4417. The sequence goes on along the minus strand of CAZOXJ010000330.1, from coordinate 1,163 downwards.
CCTCCCCCTCCTTAAATATTTTGGTAAATCCGAATTCATTCAGCCGTTCGATTATCAGCGGCGAGGATTTGAATTCAATGATTTCGTTCAATTTCATACTACAAAGATAGATTATATTGCATGAAGTAAGGCTTGTGTGGTCATTGGCAAAAAGACATTTCGGAGTGCAAGTAGGGTAAACTGAAATTGGGGTAAATTGTCGCATTTTTGAAGTCCCAAGTTTCAAATTCCAAGTCCAAAATCCAAGATGGCTTGTATTGCAGGATCTTTGTTGCTTAGGATTTTTAGTAGGCAAACAAAGAATGCGTTATCAGTTACGGTAAATGGTAATTTGGGTTTAAAGTTTAGCTGAAAATACATTTACATACAAAGGCCCTTCGCGGCGAAGTATACTTTCGTAAAGAATAATTTCGGTAACATTTTCGTCTTGAATATCAACCGTATTGTATTTGCTTACTATCTTTTGAAATAGAGGCTTATCCTTTAATTCTTTAATTCTGCCAATGGTAAGATGAGGAACAAAATTCTGACGGTCTTTTTCCCAGCCGCATTTGGCAAGTTCGGTAAATATATTCTGAACCAGGTCTTCAAGTGCGCTATTCTTCTCTATTCCAAACCAAATAACTTTTGGATCATATCGGCTGCCAAATATGCCTGTATTTGCTATTTTGAGGGTAAACGGTTTCGATTGAGCTACCGCCGTTTCGATTGACTGCCTGATTGCCGGAATCTTAGTTTCATCCGTTTCGCCAAAGAATTTCAGGGTAAGGTGTGTGTTTTCGGGCTCTACCCATTTAATACGTTCATGCCTGAGTGATGAAGAGATTTCATTAAACAGGCTGATATACCGGGGCGAAGGATGTATTTTAATAGCTGCAAACAGGCGCTTCATAAATAAAAAACAAATTTTGTGTAAAATTAGGAAAGTTTCTTAATTTTGCCCCTCTGTTTCGGGGTGTTAGCTCAGTTGGCTAGAGCGCTTGCCTGGCAGGCAAGAGGTCAGGGGTTCGACTCCCCTACACTCCACAATTTAACCGGAATAGAAACTTTAGAACGCTGTATATGAATAATATACGGCGTTTTTGCTTTTTATACATTCATCACGGAAATGAAAACAACATACTTATTAAAATATTGATAATAAGTCTATTAATAATAAGTTA
>CAZOXJ010000329.1:0-3528 GCA_964583325.1 uncultured Lentimicrobiaceae bacterium | reverse complement strand
AAACCATGAACAAAAAACTACTACTACTCGCAGTACTTGGCTGCCTGCTTTACAATCAAGGCAACGCCCAGTCGTCCGGCACCGACAGCCAGACTACGCCAGCTAACACCATGGCTGAAACTAACAAAAGTATTAAAGGGCCACAAAAGGGTACTTTTTTTATTACTCCTTTCTATCAGTATTGCAGTTTCGGGAACCTTGAGCTTATCTCACTCTCCGGTAAATTCACTCTCCCTGAAAAAACTGTTTTTAATGATTTTACGGATGAAGAAATAAATGATTATAACGACAATTTCGGCACTGCTTACAAATACAGCATGACCGGATTAAGGATTGGTTACCAACTTACTGAAGGCTTGGGTGTGAGTGTTTACTCCGGTATCAAGCATTTTACTTTTGAAAGCTGGAAGTCGGAAGAGAATAAACAATCCATGACTACCGAATACCCTTCTTTTACCACGGGTGTTGCCGTTGATTATATCATGAAGGTAAAAAGTTCATTATATGCCATGGCATTGGTATCCTATAATTTTACCACAAGCCGTTCGGTTACAGTTAATAGCGAGTTGAGTGAAGATGTAGTAACATCCCAGATAAAATCTTCGTATTACGAAGCCAACCTGGCCCTGGCTTACAAATTGGGTCGTTTCACTCCATATGCCGGAGGGGGCTATACACTGCAACTTATTCACCCGGTTATAACGGAGCAATTTACCACCAATGATCCTGAAGGTAACCCTTATGACCAACGTGTGGAATACGACAGTCATTTTCGGGGAGACGCTATTTACGGTTTTGCAGGATTAGATTTTTTATTGACTCCCAAAATAGCAGTTTTCGCCAGGAGTACATTCTTTAACCTTACCAGACTGAGTTTTGGAATTAAACTTACACTTTAAAAATTGCAGGAGGAACTAAAATGAAAAAAACAGCTACTTTAATTACTTTATTCTTAATGGTTTTGTCATTCGGGGCATTTTCGAAAAATAACTGGAACACTCCGAATGAAGATGATGGCCGCTCTAACTTCTATTTCTCATATCAGAAGGATGTTGAAGGAAATATAGGGGGTAATGCTACCGCCCAGGCATCAGTAGTGTATAATGGCAAAATCTTTAATTTTATTTACTATAAGGATGGGACAACCCTAAACCGTTCAGGCAAAATAGAAATGAGGATAATTGAAAATCAGTCTACAGCAGGATCTTCGGATAATCTAAGCTGGGAGATTACCAACGGCGATGATGGAGAGGAAATATTAGGATATACTGATTACTTATTTCCCTACCAACAGCCCGCACCTGTCGTTTATAAAGGGGTGCTCTATTTATTCTATGGTAATGGAGATAATGCGATTAGATTCATAACATATAATGATAATACAGGCCAATGGACAAATGAGTCTGGTTGCGGAGATATTGTTAATCATAACCACACCATTGGCTATGGTGCTGCTACGGTAATCGGCGACAAACTTTGCCTGGTACATCATTATGATGATAATCATCTACAGATCAGCTGGACTACCGATCCCTCCAATCCAAACAGCTGGCAAAATTCAGAGTTTGAAGCATCTGTATATAAGGATAACAGAACGTTAGGTGTTTACTGGAATCCGATTTCAGTAGTTGCCAGAACGTACATGAAAAACAATATGGTAAGCCAAAAACTGCAGGTAGCATACATCACTCAAAATAAAGACGCACGCTTTGCCGAATACGAATTTGATGCAACAGGTACACCTGTTCAGTTACAAAATGTGGTTATTGAAAGCGGACTGCATTATACATCGGTTGCCCTTGCACAGGGAACGGTTTACAACGACCTAAATTCGACAGGCAATTGCACACAACTTTTCCTGAGAAAATCGGATACGGATAACGGATACCTGAGGTACAGAATTCTGCGATGGGAATTAAAAGAAGGTGCAGGCGAAAGATTTCACAGAGTTGAGAAAAATATTGTACCACAGAATTCGCCTTGCAGAATGTGGGCTGATAAAGAGTTGAATCTCACCGCAACTAACTTTTCTATCCTGGATGATGATAGTGAAGACGGCAATATGAAACAATTTATGGTGCTGGTTTACCGCGGGTATGACGACTGGAACCATCCGCTCAACTGCGCCTGGAGCCGTACTGACAACTTGAAATATGAATCGTATGATCCGGAGCAGGGAATACAACAGGACCTTGATCAGGATACTACAAGTGATCCCCGTAAATTTCGTCAGTATATAGGTTACATCGAGGGCCCTCCGCCGTTTTATAAGAACCATCCGAGTAGTAATAATCCGACTAATGCTTTTGTAAATCAATCTGCTTTACCAATCACAGAAGTTGAATATGAATATACGAATACTGCAGGGACAGAAAATGAACTGAAATTTGAGTCGAGCATCAATACTACATTACATGTCGGCCCTGTTAAATCAGAAATAGCTTATGCACACTCACAAAAACAAGCCTATAAATCTGAAGAAACACACATCTTTAATATAGCGCTCGCGGCAGATACAATTTGTGAAGGTATGTATTTGTATATGTCCCCTATAATAACCAGGACAACCTATGGCGTGTATGACAGATCAGAAAATCTCCTTTACCCTGTCTATTGTTTCACAATGCAGATGGTTTTACACGAAGATGTTGAAGAATTGAAAAACGGACTGGAAGCAGATAATCCCCAAACCTATCAACACCGTAAAGTTGATACTTCCGACATTAATTTTGGTGTTTATCAGCGTTTGTCATCAGCCCCCATCACACCTTTCGATCATACTGCCGGTACAGTTACAAGCAGTAGTGTTGAAATTGCGACAGGAAATTCACAAACAAATACAAGAAGCCGATCGGTTAAACTGAATCTTGAATTGGGGGAAGTTTTTGAGATGGGAATTGAAAAAACCGCAGAATATTCGTCAACTGTTACAACAGTTGAAAAAAATAAAGTAAAATTTTCGTACAGGTTTAATACAGCATTAGACCCTACAGATGTTAAAAAGTTACAGTATTATTCCTATTGGATACTTCCAAAAACCGGACTGAAAAACTGGTGGTTAAAGGATACTGATATCAATCCGGATCAGAATACCTGGTGCATCACCTACCGGGTAGGTCAGATTACATTAAAAGATGGCACTATTATTACCGGTGCGGGTAACGATCCGGATAGCAATCCATATTTTGTAGCACAGGAGCAGTCTGTTCTTTCTCCCGCTTCGCCAGGTGAGAACCAAACCGTAAATGAAAACCTGTATTCAGTTCAATGTTATCCAAACCCGTTCAGCTCAAAAACGAAAATTAAATATCAGATTGGGGCTAATGACCTGTCAGCAAATCCAGCAGGTGACATGACTAAACTTGTGGTTTACAACTTAAGCGGTCAGCTGGTTGCCACCCTCGTTAACGAAACCAAAGCCCCCGGCAGCTACGAGGTGGAATGGGATGCCTCGCGGTTTACGCCCGGTGTGTACTTCTACAGCCTGCAAAGCGGCAGTTTTAAGGATGTGAAAAAACTGGTATTGCT
>CAZOXJ010000328.1:0-3528 GCA_964583325.1 uncultured Lentimicrobiaceae bacterium | reverse complement strand
TTGAACATTGAACCTTGAACCCTTGAACACATAACAATTGAACCCGTAACCCCTGAATCCGACTTTTATACCTCAGACTATGATACGAAAAAACAAGACTTTTCTATTTACAGTGATTTTATCGCTTTTATTTATACTGGTATTTGACCAGGTGGCTTTAAGCCAGCCTCCTCCTCCCCCACCAGGCGGTGCTACCGGAACCGGCCATAACCTGAATGCCAACCAGGGCGCACCTCTCGGCGAAGGAATATGGATATTGCTCACCCTGGCTTTCAGTTACGGGCTTCACCAGTTTATGAAACGCAGGGAAAATAAGGGCGATGAGTCGTTGCAAGACAAACTGGTAACCGCAGCGGGTAATAACAACGGCTTTAAAACAGGGGAGTCGGGATTAAAAGCTTTTATCAACCAGGCATTAATGCCATTTATCTCCCGAATCTTACATAATCACAAAAAATAAAACACGGATACACACTCTGCCTTTCAGTTTTTGCAGAGTTACGTCAGCGGATCCGGAGCATCATATGATTCCGGATTTTTGCTTCAAGAAATAATTAAGTGCCCTTAACTCTCAGGGATTCAGAATGGAGCATGTTTTTTAAAACTCCGGGGAGTAAGCGTTTAGCTGCAATGCTAAAAAATCAAATGCAGTAACACAATCAAACCGAAACTATCTGCTTCTGCTGCATAAAACCTTGTATCTCAACATAGCTGAATAACCACTCCGAAAAACTATACAGTACCCGGTTTTATAAAGGCCTACAAAAAAAGTAAAACTATTAACATAATTTCATGCCTGTGACCTATAAGCGCAATCCGATTGCCTGCCCTCCGAAAGCGACAAAGCTTATAACCCTACATTTTATTTTAGCGATGGCTTTGCTGCTTTCGTCGTGCCACCAAAAGCCCGGGGAACAGGAAGACAGTGAATATAAAAAGCAGCTCGAATCGGCTAATACCCTGCTGGACAGCAGGCCCGACAGCGCGGCGGCAATTTACAGGTCGATACTGAGCGATAGCAATAACATAAGTGATTATATTTTAAACGGAGCCATGTTTGGGTTGGCTAAAAGCCTGCCCGTAAACCACAAAGGCGATTCCGCTTTTTATTGGGCCGAACGCAGCTGCAACTTTGCCATGGAGCGCTCCGACACGGTTCAGGCTATCAAAAGCCTGCTTACCATGGGAAATATTAATAACCGAAACTTAAACCGGCGCAAAGCCCTGATCTATTACAGCCGCGGGTTAAAACTTTCGGAAATAGCAGGTCTTACCGATATGCAGCCCGGTTACCTGATAGGTATCGGCAATATTCAACAGGAACAATCCGATTTTGATTCAGCAATTATCTCCTTTACCAAAGCGGCTCAAATAGCCCACCAGCTAAAACAAACCAATATCGAAGCCATAGCCTGCAACAATATCGGACATCTTATGGATGAATTGAAAGATTATAAAGAGGCGATCCGATATACTACCATGGCCATGGAACTGGAAAAGGAAAATGAAAACTCCCTCGGGTACTCGCTTTATCTCCTTAACATGGGGAATCATTATAAAAGCCTTAAAAACGCTGATTCGGCAATGAAATACTATGAGTTGGCCGAAAAAATTTATAGCACTGCCAATGATTCGCTCTCGCTGATCATGCTTATGTATAACCGCGCTTTTGTATATGCCAATACCGGCAAAATGCAACTTGCCCTTAACGATTTAGAGGTGGTACTGCGTTTCAGCCGGAGGTACCATTCGGTTGAAGGAGAGATTTATGCCTGCAATGCGCTGTCGGAGCTGATGTTCAGGAATGGAAACACTGCGCAGGCATTGGCTTATGCCGATGCAGGAATTGCAGCGTCAATGGCTAGCGGAATACACGAACAGTTACCGGTGCTTTATAACGAAAGGGCCGAAGCATTGAAGGCAATGGGAAACTATAATCAAGCTTTCGCAGCAATAGCCGATGCCCGCCGTATTTCGGACAGCCTGACCAACAACACCAGGCAAAGCGAAATATCAGCACTTAAAGTACAGTTCGAAACAGAGTTAAAGGATAGTGAAATTGAAAACCTTTCGGCCGAACTCCGGGCCGAATCAAATGCCAGGCGGCTTCAGTTGTTTATTTCCATACTCTCCTTGCTGCTGCTTGCAGGAGGAGCCATATTTTTTGTTTCCGTTTTCCGGCTGTTAAAAACACGCACCTCGGCCTATAACGCATTGCTGGCCATATACGGAGGCAAGGCTCCGGCTGTGATAGCAGGCAACAGGCTTTCGAACAACGCTTCCACTGCGAATCCCGAAGCAGTTGATTTTGAAATCAGCGATACTTCTCTTCAGGAATCCAACACAGATGCAAAACCCCCTACCCTTTTAAATTCCGCCCAGCAAAATATTGTGCAATTAATGGAAAAGAACCAGGTTTACCTCGATGCACAACTTACTATGGAAAAACTGGCCCGTATAAGCGATACCGATAAAAAAGAACTTTCGCTGCTGCTCAGGAACAGTTTTGGATTGGGATTTCAACAATTTGTAAATAAATACCGGGTTGAACATGCCATGCAAATGCTTGGCAAACGCGAAAACGATAACCTTAAAGTGGAATACATAGGGCTACAATCCGGGTTCAATTCGCGTGCGACTTTCTATAGCATTTTTACCAGCCACACCGGGTTGCCGCCAGCCGTTTACAGGCAAGGTATGATTGATCAGGAAAGCAAAACATGAACCCTGTCCGGCTTACTTATATGTTCGATTAAAAAAAAGCACAAATACAATAGCGGTTTCCGGGAAAATCATTTTCATCTCAATCGCGATGAATTGAACCGCTGCGTTCCCCAATGATCAGAATTAGTATGACAATTTATCCGGTGATGCTGCAATCCTCATCGTGCGTATAGCGATTTCCGCTACAGCATTTTAATACAATCTGCTACAACAAAAATGAACGTTCAACTACCTGATTTTTTTTCACCTTGATTACATTTGCATCCGGGTGAACCGGAATTTCGGGTAAAAATGCAGGAAGGATAAGGTAGAAAGGGCGGCAAGGACAGCAGGTAAGCAGGTAAACAAATGGCTGCAGTGAGAAGAATAATTCAGTGACATAAATACAACAAACTGAAAAACAACTACTGAACCGGAGATTAACCCTGCAATTGTAATAAAACCTAAAAAAAGATAAAACAGCAAGTGCTTTAATGCACATTGGAGAATTTACTCGTTGAACTCGTGAACCTTTACCAACCAATGCAACAAGGGATAACCTGGTTAAAACCGGGATATCCCTTATTTTTTTTTGGGGAAGAGTAGTGAGTCTCAGCAAATACCAAATTCCAAATTCCAAGTCCCAAGTCCCAAGTCCCAAGTCCCAAGTCCCAAGTCCCAAATCCCAAATCCCAAATCACAAATCACAAATCACAAATCACAAATCACAAATCCCAAATCACAAACCAAGTCCCAAATCACAAATACCAAATTCCAAATACCAAGTCCCAAATCCCAAGTCCCAAATCACAAATCCCAAATCAC
>CAZOXJ010000327.1:1229-3547 GCA_964583325.1 uncultured Lentimicrobiaceae bacterium | reverse complement strand
TTTGAAAAATCATATATCAAAATTTGTTTCCAGCACATCAAAATAATATGTAGCCATAAAAAAAGGGATCCATAATCCGGACCCCCTTTTCAACTTTCAATTAAAAATCTTCTTACTCAACGATTTGCAGCTCTTTTATCAGGTTACTGGCGCCTGCATATTTTTCAATTACAAAAAGTACGTAACGGATATCCACGTTAATAGTGCGCTGAAGTTCCGGTTCGAAAAGGATATTTCCGCTCATAGCTTCCCAGTTTCCGTCGAAAGCAATACCGATCAGATGTCCATCGGCATTCATTACCGGGCTTCCGGAGTTACCACCTGTAATATCATTATCAGTAAGGAAACAGGTGAACAGTTTGCCATTTTCGCCATAGCGGCCATAGTCCTTTTTATTATAAAGCTCTTTCAGTTTTGGCGATACGATAAACTCTTCGTTGTTCGGATCTTCTTTTGCCATTACACCATCAAGAGTAGTATAGTAATTGTAGTGAACAGCATCGGCAGGATAGTAATCGAGTACTTTACCGTAGGTCATACGCAGGGTGCTGTTGGCATCAGGATAAAAACTTTTGGTGGCATCCATTTCGCGGAGGGCGGCAACAAAAAGACGCGATGCTTTTTTGTTTTTTGCACTTAGCTCCTGGCTGGTTTTCTGTAAATTTTTAAAGGAATCCATAAATGCATTGTAAACCACTAAAGCAGGATCCTTCTGCATTTTTTTAAGGTTTGGTTTTTCGAGGAAAGCATTAAACTTTGCTTCGGTGTAGAAAATCGAATTCTCGAACATCTCGGCAACATATTTATTGATATCGCCTTTGTAATCCTTATTAATTGTCTGAAAAATAGCTGGTTGCTGAGCTACAGGAACATTATCGCGGAATAAGACCAATAAGTCAGCAAGTATGTTTTGCTCAATCGTATTGTTATACTCTTTAAAATGTTCTTTTGACGACTCCTTGTATTTCTCCATCTGTTTTTTCAGATCATCACCTTTGGCACCGGTTTTTAAAACAGTTTCGATAGCTGTTGCCTGACCGGGATAAGGAAATGCTTTGGACCCAAAAAACAGTATTTGTGTGTACCACAATTGCTGGTATAGATTCTGATCTTTGTATTGTTTATAAATATCGGCATAGGTAGCGAGGACTTCGCCATATTTGGCTTTGCGGGCAGGATCAGCTTCAATCCAGGTTTTAAGTCTGGCTTCGAGTTCCTGTTTTTTCTCTATAACATCAAGGCGCTTCAGATCACGTTCTTCACCCATTTTATTTTTCCAGAAATTGGCGAGTCCGGCGTATGTGCTTGCATACTGAATACGAACTGCATTATCAGCATCCATGCCGGCTTTCTGATTCTCCAGAACAATACCAAGACCTTTAACAATAACAGGATTCATATCATAAAGCGTTGCATCAACAGCCCACGAATTGCGGTAACGATCAGTTGTGCCGGGGAAACCCCAGATCATTGCAAAGTCATCTTTCTGGTAGCCTTTTATCGAAACCGGAAGGAATTTTTTGGCAGCCATCGGTACATTATCTTTCGAATATTCAGCCGGTGAACCATCAGGAGCGGTGTAAATACGGAAAATACTGAAGTCGCCGGTATGGCGTGGCCACATCCAGTTATCGGTATCGCCGCCGAATTTCCCAATTGATGAAGGAGGAGCTCCAACCAGGCGGACATCATTATATTTCTGATAAACAAAAAGATAATACTCGTTTCCGTTAAAAAAGCTTTTTAATTCCACATCGTACTTCCCATCTTCTTCTGCCGTTTTTTTCAGCTCTTTTATTTTTTCAGTGATGGCGGTGGCACGGGCAGTTTCGTCCATATCATCGGTAACTTCACCCAAAACCGTTTTGGTCATATCTTCCATACGCACGAGGAACGAAACAAAAAGACCTTCGTTAGGAAGTTCTTCCGCTTTGTTCATTGCCCAAAAACCATCGGTAAGGTAATCGTGATTTACCGAGCTATGGTTCTGGATAACGTCGTATCCGCAATGGTGGTTGGTAAAAAGCAATCCTTCGGCCGAAACAACTTCGGCAGTACAAAATCCGCCGAGGCTGACAACGGCATCTTTCAGACTTGAATTGTTGATGCTGTATAGCTCTTCAGCGGTTAGGTGAAGGCCCATTTTTTGCATGTCAACATAGTTTAATCTTTCAACGAACATGGGAAGCCACATGCCTTCGTCGGGAGTATTGGCTGCTTTGGCGAAAACCGCTGTAAGCAAACATAAAGCAAGTACGATTTTTTTCATTTTTATCTGATTAATTTATGGAATAAAAGGCAAAGATAAATTTATAGTT
>CAZOXJ010000327.1:0-1129 GCA_964583325.1 uncultured Lentimicrobiaceae bacterium | reverse complement strand
GTCGCCCTTCGCCCCTCGCCTTGTCTCCCCTCTCCTTGTCCCCGTGTCCCCGTGTCCCCTTCTCCTACAACCCCAGCGCCTCCACTCCCTGTTCAAAAACCACATCTTTCGGGATATTGGCTTCTTTCAGCTTATCAAGACCAGTCTGCAGTTCAGGTCGGATTTTCCCGTTTTCTTTCATATAATTAACAGCTTTATCGTAATCGCCTTCGCCTTCAACGCTAAGGATAAAAGCACTCCATTCGTTAACCGCCTCACGGGTTTTTGCAAAATCAACCTTAAACGTTCCGTCAGCATTGCGCGAAAAAGCATTTTTATCTTCAAAGAAATTGAAACACATCATATTAGCTTTTCCATGCGCTTCGGCAGCACCAAAACGTACCGAGCGGATAAGTCCGGCCATGTATGTTACATAAGCGTCCTCAACGGTAATTCCTGTAAGTTCGCCTTTTTCAATCAGCCAGGTTACCATCCACAATCCCACTACATCGGCTTTGGCTTCTTCCCAACCGGAATATTGTTCTTTTAAAGCCTGGCGCAGATTTCCTTTACCTGTAACAGTGTTTTTAATCCCCAGTCCGTGAGCCACTTCGTGGAACATTACATTGCCAAAGAAAGCATCGAATTTGATATTTTTCTGCTGAGCAGGATCAATCAGCACTTTGGAAATAGGAACAAGGATTTTATCAAACTTTGCCTGCATAGCATTTTTTAACTGCAAGCGGCGGCTTCCTTTTGCAAGCTGCACTTTTTCGTCATTCGGCAGATTGATAGCAATAGTTTTACCTCCGCTGTTGGTATGTCCGGCATAATAAAGAATATCATATGCATTAAGATCGGAGCTGGTTCCGGGAACTTCTTTTTTATAAATAGGATCGCAGGGCAGCTCTTTCTGCAGTTCGGGAAGCATAGCAGCATATTTTTCCAAACGGCTGCTCCATTCCTTATCCTTTACCAATAATGCACCTTCGTGCGCAGCTCTGTATCCGAAAAGTTCATCTTCATAATTTTCGATAGGGCCAACCACAAAATCGATAGTGTTGGTTTTCATATCCATCCAAGCCATATCGCTTTCGAAATAATCATCGGTCAGCAATGCTTTCGAGCGTAAGGTGAAGTATTTTTTCAA
>CAZOXJ010000326.1:0-3552 GCA_964583325.1 uncultured Lentimicrobiaceae bacterium | reverse complement strand
AGCGTGGCGCTGCGTTTTTTCCGTAACAACGATAAAAAGGAACTGCTTTCAATCCCCGATGAGCAGCTTGTTGCCCGCTATGCCCGCACACACGACAAGCAAATTATTGGTGTGCTTTACGAACGCTACACTCACCTCTTATTCTCGGTCAGTTACAAATACCTGGGAAACGATGCCGATGCAGAGGATACCGTAATGTTGGTTTTCGAAAAGCTTTTTGAGTTGCTGAAGAAATCGGAAATCAATAATTTTAAAAGCTGGATTTATACCATTACCAAAAACGAATGCCTGATGCAGCTCAGGCATAAAAAATCAGGCGAACGTGTAAAAGAAGAGAACCTGAAAAAACTGGATGGTGAAATTATGGAATCCGGGGAGTTTGATCATCTTTTAAGTGATGGCGATGGAGAACACCGGATACGTTACCTCGAAACCGCCATTACAGGTTTGAGTTCCGAACAGAAACAATGTATTGAATTGTTTTACCTGAACGAAAAATCGTATCGCGAAGTGGAACAAATCACAGGTTATACCTACAACGAAGTAAAAAGCCATTTACAAAACGGCAAACGCAATCTGAAGCTAATGATGGAAAGGATGGAACGCTATGAATGACACGAATAACAAGTCGTCGGCAATCTTTACGACCTCCGGTTGCCTAACCGCTGATGCCTTGTTGCTGTTTGTTTCCGGCGCGTTGAAAGGTATTGAGCTTACAAAGGCAAATCAGCATATTGCTGAATGTCCTTTGTGTACCGATGCCGCTGACGGACTCAGACTGTGGCTTAAGGAAAATAAACCGGAACATTCAGATCAGAACCGCCCGGCAGGCTTATCCGGAGATAAGGCGGCTAAAAAAGGCCATTCGAATGGCTCTCCTGCTTCGGCAGCCTATAAATTCCATAATCGTACCGAAGCGATAAACGATCGCATAAAACAGCGGATTCATTTTCACAAACAAGTAGAAGCAGTTAAGCATAAGCGAAGAATTATCCGACCATATGCCTGGATTGGTGCCGCTGCGACGGTGGTGCTTTTCCTAAGTATTTTCTACATTTTTCGTATACAGAAACTTTCCGATTTATCGAATCTGGCTAAGCAAAACGAAGCGTTTGAGTCAATAGATATGGTAATGCCTGATAGCACAAAGCAGTTGCCGGATACAAAAACAAGCCTTGCACAGAATGAGAATGTACCTCCTGATAGCAGGAAAAAACATATACCCTCCATTGAAAACGTGGATGCTGAAGCATATGAGGTCACAGGTGTTTTGAGCATTGTGGAAGACAATGATATTCAAGATGTAAGTGTTGCAGAAGAAAGCCCTGCGGCTGCACCGGTTGCCGCCAAAAGCGAAATGGCTCAAAAGCAGGCAGTTCAAAATGAAGACTCTATGTTATCCTTAAATCAGGGAGAACCAGCAAATGTGGAAGGTGTGGTTGTAACAGCTCTCGGTATAAGGCGCGATAAGAAGTCACTCGGCTATGCAGAAAAGGATACAAAAAACTCGGAAACAGCGACTTCCTATGAAATGAAAGGGATTAAAAGTCGTACAATGGAAGATATAGAAATAGAAGAGGCTGAAGTATTCATGGTTGTGGAACAAATGCCGGAATTCCCGGGTGGACAGGCAAAACTACAAGCCTTTCTTGCTGAGAATATTACATTTCCTGAAACAGCCAAAGAGAGTGGGATACAAGGAACCGTTTATGTAACTTTTATTGTGCGAAAAGATGGCCGGATTTCGGGTGCAAAAATTTTACGGGGAATTGGTGGCGGTTGCGATGAAGAAGCGCTGCGGGTGGTAAAAAAAATGCCGCGTTGGAAACCAGGTACGCAAAGTGGTAAGAATATTGATGTGCAGTTTAACATACCTATTGTATTTAAACTTGATTAGAGCGATGTGTGTCCGATCATTTGTAGTAATTTTGAATTTGTTAACCAGCACTTTTGTCCACAACCATTCTAAATGTGATAATTAATTATCTTATGAAACAGATTTCCACACTTTTGTACGGGTGTTTTTTATTGTTGATCCTGTCCTTTACTGTTACCGGTGCAGTCGCCGCATCAAATCACGAAGCATCTTCTTCCATGATTTCTCCGGATTCGCTGGTTATCAACGAAATAAATTACAATGCTTCGCTCGATTTCGATCCCGGCGATTGGGTGGAATTATACAATCCTATGGATCACCCGGTTAATGTTTCAGGCTGGGTTTTCAAGGATGAAGACGATCTTCACGCCTTTACGTTCCCTTCAGGTACTGAAATTTCATCCGGAGGGTATATTGTTATTGCTAATGATATGACTGCATTTCATAATTTGTTCCCCGCGGTTACCAATTATGTTGGTTCAATGGGCTTCGGGCTTGCCGGTGGTGGCGAATTGATCCGCTTGTACAATAATACAGGAACACTTATCGATACTGTAAATTACGATGATATAGCTCCATGGCCTACGCGTCCCGACGGGCAAGGTGCCACACTTGAGCTACTTTCGCCGGATCTTGATAATGCCCTGGGCCAGAACTGGAAAGCCAGCGCAATAAATACCCACGGTACACCCGGAGCGGCAAACAGCGTTAATGTTGGATTCGAAGAGTTTGTGGCAGCCGAAAAACTAACACTAAGCATTTATCCGAATCCCATCCTAACCACTGCCACAATAAGAATTAATACAAGTCTTGCAATTGATGGCGGAACACTGGAAATACACAACCTGGCCGGACAGAAAGTGCAGCAGATAGAGAATGTTACATCGAAACTGCTTGATTTTAATCGAAATGGACTGCAGTCGGGATGTTACTTTGTGCGATATACAAATCCTGCCGGAAATATTTCCGGTGTTGGAAAGATGATGGTGGAATAATTATATAGCTTGTTGGTGCCAGACTCTTGGTCCAGCTCTTTAATAAGTTGATAAAACAGTCAGGGCTTCATTAGAAGTGAAGCCTTGACTGTTTTTATAGATGAAATTGTCTTTTATCGATTAAAAAGTATTGTTCAGATAAAATCCTATTGTAAAACTATTCACCAACATGGGCTTAGGATTAGCATTGATATCATATAAAAACTTGGTACGTAGGGTTAACCGGAAGTGCTTTAGTAATTTAAAGTGAAATGCGTTGTTAATATCTGCTTTGTAGTACTTTAGGGATTTTATATCAGACCGATTTACATTAAACTGGCTAAAATTTTCGAAGTACAAATTCTTAACTATTTCATGTGATGGAATAGTTAGAATAAGATTGAGGCCAAACTCCATTTTTTTAACCTCCCCTTTTTCCAGTCCGTATAATTTATTAGCGCTTCTGCTTTCGAAAATAGCCTGATTCTTTATTCGGGTCTTCCTGCCATTTACCAATCCGAGTTCAATGGTACAATAATCACCGGCATCATATTTTAACCCTGCAGACAAATTGTTGTAACCCGGCGACAAATAAGATGTGTATAAATAGGGAACCATCGCCCCCGTACTATCCGCTCTATAGTCCTTATGCCTGAAGTACTGACTTTTGGAATTTGTAACAATATTTAATGCAAATCGCGA
>CAZOXJ010000325.1:0-3554 GCA_964583325.1 uncultured Lentimicrobiaceae bacterium | reverse complement strand
AGATGAAAAACTTACTGTCAGTTTCCGAAGTAAAAAACATCATTTAAAAATTGTTGCTTCGCTTAAACAATCCGGCATACTTCTGGCCCCGAAATCGGGTAAAATGAGCCGCAGGATAAAGGAAAGTGTGGATTCGGAACTCGAAGTAACACTAACCGATTTGAAAGGCGCTGTGATTTTTCATGATAAGGCTCACCGTGCTGGACTTGAGGTAATAGAAGGAATTTTTGAAATTGTGAAAATAAAGGCAAAAAAACAGATCTAAAAAGGGTCCGCTGAAAAACTTAAGCAGAATATTGATTGGTTCAATATTCCGGTGCGCTGCACCTTAAACTATTACCCTATTTCGCCAGACTACAAATATTTCGCCACTCTGTGGCTTTATTTGACCTCAGCAAATTCAATAAATAGAGGTGCAGAGCACCGAAATATTTGTAGGAAAACGGAAAAATATCACACAAGGTGCAGCGCACCGCAATCTAAAATGGATGGATTTTTGCTCATATTGAGCATCTGCTGTGCATTTGAAATATAGATGCCAGATTCTATTCTGTTAATTATATTGATGATATAGGTTTTTCAGCAGGCCCTAAACATTATCTGCTTGTTTCTCCTGACCTGAAAGCACAGGATGGAAATAGTTGAAAACGATCTTCCCTTTGGCCAGTCCTGCAACCTTTTGTATATCAGCTAATGATGCTTCCCTGATTCCTTTTACCGACCTGAATTTCCGAAGTAAAACGGTTGAGGTTGACTCGCCAACTCCTGCAATTTCGGTAAGCTCGGTTTTAATGGTCCCTTTTTCGCGGCGTTTGCGGTGATGTGTAATTCCAAAGCGGTGAGCTTCGTCGCGCAATTGCTGGATAATACGGAGAGTTTCTGATTTTTTGTCGATATACAAAGGAAGCGAATCGCCGGGATAGTAAATCTC
The DNA here is from genome assembly GCA_964583325.1 of uncultured Lentimicrobiaceae bacterium. Taxonomy (GTDB): domain Bacteria; phylum Bacteroidota; class Bacteroidia; order Bacteroidales; family UBA4417; genus UBA4417. The sequence continues at coordinate 2,623 of CAZOXJ010000325.1, read as the reverse complement.
CTCCAGTTTCTTGGCAATACCGATTACGGCTACTTTCCCATGTAAACCTAATTTGTTGATACTTTCCATTGCCGAACTAAGCTGGCCTTTTCCTCCGTCAACAATAATTAATTGTGGCAAGGGCTGGTTTTCTTCGATTACACGCTTGTAGCGACGGTATATTACCTCTTCCATCGATGCGAAATCGTTTGGCCCTTCTACGGTTTTAATATTGAAATGGCGGTATTCCTTTTTGTCGGGCTTGCCTTTGGTAAATACTACCATGGCTGCTACCGGATAGGCACCCTGGATATTTGAGTTATCGAAACAATCAATCCGTACCGGGTGGTCTTTCAGCCTGAGATCAGCTTTCATCTGCTCCATGATGCGATTTGTATGGCGTTCAGGATCAATATGTTCAAGCTGTTTATGTTTTTCGAGCTGGTAATATTTCGCATTTCGCTGCGACAGTTCCAGAAGGCTTTTCTTTTCGCCACGCAGCGGCCTGGTATAGGTAACGCCTGGAAATTCAACATCAGGTTTGAAAGGAACAATAATTTCAGGCGAATCAGAATCAAAACGCTCGCGCAGTTCAGTTATAGCAAGTAAAAGCAGTTCTTCGGGTGTTTCGTCAAGCTTTTTGCGAATCTCAACCGTATGTGCCTGTATAATACTGCCGCTTATCACTTTCATAAAATTGATATATGCCGCCGTCGGATCATCCACATATGAGAAAACATCCACATTGTGAATACTGGGACTTACAATAGTTGATTTACTCTGGTAACGGTCGAGAAGAACAATTTTTTCCTTTACGACATGCGCTTTTTCATATTGATATGTATCCGAATAATCTTTCATCATACCTGCCAGATGCTGGCGAACGGCTGAAATATTACCTTTAAGAATGTTCCGTATTTCTGTGAGCGATTGACCGTAATCCTCTTCCGTTTGTAGATTTTCGCAAGGTCCCAGGCAATTGTTGATATGGTATTCGAGGCACACCTTGTATTTCCCTGTACGGATATTAGCTGTACTCAGGTTAAGGCTGCAGGTTCGTATCTGGAAAAGTTGCCTGATAAGATCAAGGAGCGTATGCATCATTTTACCCGAAGCATAGGGGCCGAAATAGTCCGACCCATCGTTGATCCTGTTACGTGTAGGGAAAATCCGGGGGAAAGCTTCTTTTTTAATGCAGATCCAGGGATAGGTTTTATCGTCCTTCAGCATCACGTTGTAACGTGGCTGGTACTTCTTTATCAGGTTGTTTTCGAGAAGCAACGCATCCAGTTCGGTATCAACAACAACTATTTGAATGTCAGCTATTTTCTGAACCAGAATTCTTACTTTACCAATCAAGGATTCATCGCGCCTGAAATAGGACGAAACTCTTTTCTTGAGATTTTTTGCCTTGCCCACATACAGTATTTTCCCATCCTTATCGTAATACTGATATACACCGGGACTGTCGGGCAGTTCGCGTATAATGTTATCGATATGGATGGAGTGCCTGGACAAGTGAGGGTTTAGGGTTTAGGGGTTGGGGGTTAGGTATTGAATATGCAAGTAGAGACGCAATGCTTGCGTCTCTACTAATGCATATGATTCCAGCCCAAAGCTTCTATTTTAATCAAAGGCCCGTTGTTGCTGGCCAGGAAAGTGCCGGCATTGGCTTCGGTCATGTGGCCGATAATACTGATCCCTTCGATGGCTCGTACTTTTTCGAAATCATTCATGCTGATCGTAAATAAAAGCTCGTAATCTTCACCACCGTTCATGGCAGCGGTAACCGGCTGAATGTTAAACTCTTCGGCAGCAGTGATGGTCATAGCATCCAGCGGGATCTTGTCTTCAAAAATCCTGCATCCTAAGCCGGAATCTTCGCAAAGATGCAAAACCTCAGAGGCCAGTCCGTCGGAAATATCAATCATAGCTGTTGGTTTTACCCCTGCTTTTTTCAGCAGTTCAGTAATGTCGGTTCTGGGCTCAGGTTTCAACTGCCGTTCGAGAATATAGTCATATCCCGATAATTCGGGCTGCATATCAGGATTAGCTTCGTACACTTTCTTTTCGCGTTCGAGCAATAAAAGTCCCATATAGGCGCTCCCCAGGTCGCCGCTTACGCAGATCAAATCGTTTTCTTTTGCCGTGCTGCGATAAACAACATCCTGTTTATCAGCTTCTCCGGTAACTGTTAATGATAAAAATAAACCGTGAACCGAAGAAGTTGTATCACCACCAGCCAAATCAACATGATATCGCTTGCAGGCAAGTCTGATCCCTTCGTAAATTTCGTCGAGCGCTTCAACCGGGAAACGATTGCTCACTGATATTCCTACAAAAAGCTGACGGGGTGTGCCGTTCATGGCCACGATATCGGAAAAATTAACAGCAGCGCATTTATATCCAAGGTGCCTGAGGGGCATATATGAAAGGTCGAAATGAACTCCTTCAACAAGCAAATCGGTGGAAACCAAGGTTACTTTATCGCCATAGTCAATAACGGCTGCATCGTCGCCAATACCTTTTATGGTAGATGGCTGCTCACATACAAATGCTTCTGTAAGATGTTTTATAAGACCAAATTCGCCTAAGGATGAAAGCTCAGTTCGTTTGCCGGGTGTTGGATCGATCATGAAATTAA
>CAZOXJ010000324.1:0-3567 GCA_964583325.1 uncultured Lentimicrobiaceae bacterium | reverse complement strand
ACACTCCGGCCTATTTTTTCCATACCGGAAGCCTGCCCGGTGTTGCAGGAGCGCCGAGTTTTTCCACTTCTTTTTCAAGTTCAGGGAGATCTTTTTCCCCGATGCGTTTTATCTGCTCATACACCGGCGGGAATTCGTCCATGAGGATTGTATATGCATCAAGCTGAGTTTGTGTTGGAGCACCTGTTGATCCCCAGTGAGCCCAGGCCATTTTCCAGAGGCGGTTATACAGGGTGACAGGGGCAGGAGGATTTTCCTCATCGCTGGGGCTATCGCTCTTAGTATTGAATTTCAGCATCACGTCTTCCAATTGTTTCGAAACACTGCTGATCCGGGCACGCAATTCGGTATTGGCTCCGGGAACAGCATTCAACGAAGCCTGAAGCGCATAAGAGCGTTTGAGCAAATCATCGGCATACTGATCGGTACCACGCATAACACGCGTCAGTTCAGCAACTTTTTTCTGGAATGCTACAACAGCGGCTCTGTCAGCTGCCGGCAGAGTTGTATTGTTCAGGGCAACGGCATTAAATTCAACCGGTCCGGCAAGTTGTTTAATTGTATCGCGGACAGTTAACGAAAGACTTACTTTGTATTTACCAGGCATTACAGGAATTCCACTTCGAGAAGCTGCAAACGGATCAAATTTTTCTTGTCCATCCACAGGGCTAAGATCCTGGTAGCGGAGATCCCAGTTCATGCGATTAATTCCGGTTGACGGGGATTTATTGATCCGGCAAATTTCGTTTCCGCTTTCGTCGGTTATAATAAATGTAAGATAAGCTGCTACTTCTTCACGTTCGGCACGAAGTTCCTGTGCTGTTGGCTGTGGAATCCGTTCGCCTTTTTCGAAAAGCTTCGATTCGCGATCATTACGCATACTCTTCAACGTTTTGGGAGCATCTTTCAGATAATAAGTGAAAACAGCGCCAAAGTCAGGGTTTTTTGCAATAAAATACGTTGATCCCTGCCCGTATTTTGTATCGGACGGAATATACATCAGCGCATCTTTTACAGGGAAAATATGGGCATCTTTTTCAAGCATATCCTTGGTAACTGTGCGCAAAGGGGAATAATCGTCCATAATATAAAAACCCCGGCCAAAAGTGGCTAAAGCAAGATCACTTTCTCTTTTCTGGAGAGCAATATCGCGAACAGGTATGGAAGGCAAACCGTTTTTAAGTTGTACCCATATTTTTCCACCGTCGTTACTGAAATAAAAACTGAATTCGGTACCCACAAACAACAGATCAGGATTTATAAAATCCTGCTGAATACTGTGAACAGTTTCATTATCAGGAAGATTAGCGGCAATCGAAGTCCAGGTGCGGCCTTTATCGGAGCTTTTATAAATATATGGCTTAAAATCGTCGCGCAAAATATTGTCGAATGTGGCAAACACTACATTCTCATCAAAACGCGAAGCCATCAGATCGCTGACGTACGTATTGTCAGGCAATCCCGGGAATTTGTCGGTTTTAGTCCAGGTTTTTCCGGCATCGGTTGTAACCTGAATCACACCATCATCGGTTCCAACGTAAAGGAGATTTTCTTTTAAGGGAGATTCGTCCATCGAAACAATAGTCCCATACAACGAAGTGGATTTATCTTTTGCAACCGCATCGTAACTCCAGTATTTACCCATAACAGGCCAGGAGTTGCGATCGATTTGCGCTGTAAGATCTTCGCTGATTACCTGCCAGGTGTTGCCGCGATCGTCGCTGCGGAAAACTTTGTTAGCAGCACAGTAAAGGCGTGTATGCGAATGCGGGCTAAGGATAAGCGGAGTATTCCAGTTCCAGCGGTAAGTAAGTTCATCTTTGCGGGGCTCAGGCCTGATGTCGATAGCTTCCTGGCTTTTGCGGTCGAAGCGGACCATTCCGCCATACTGCGATTCGGCATACACGATATTGGGGTCAACCGGGTCAATCTGCGACCAGAAACCGTCGCCGCCATTAGTGGGAAACCACTCGTCGCTTACAACTCCCGATCCGGTGATGTTACGCGAAGGGCCACCCATACTGTTGTTGTCCTGAGTACCACCATATACATAATAGAAAGGCAAAGAATTATCAACCTGAACCCGGTAGAACTGAGTAACCGGCAGATTCGATTTAAACACATACTCCTTGCCAGCATCAAAAGTTTCATAAATTCCGCCGTCGCCACCAATCAGGAAATGGCGGGTATCTTCAGGATCAATCCATAATGCATGGTCGTCAACATGCCGTTTGTTGTTACTCAGTGCTTTCCACGTTTTACCACCATCCTCTGTGTAATGCGAAATTGTTTCAACCGAATATACTTTATCTACATCCTTCGGATCGCAGTAAATTTCGTTGTAATACTGTCCCTGCGCGGTATGATCGCTCATTTTCTGCCATGTGGCGCCACGATTGGTACTCCTGTAAAAACCGCCTGCATCCTCAGCAGCTTCGATAATTGCATAAATATAATCAGGATTTACCGGCGAAATGGCTAATCCAATTCCTCCCATATCAGCTCCGGGCAGACCGCTTTTCAGCTTATCCCAGGTTTCGCCGCCATCAGTTGATTTGTAAATTGCAGTTTCCGGACCTCCACCGATTTTAGTAAAAACATGCCTGCGGCGCTGTTCGCTGCTTGCATACATAACATCGGGATTTCGGGGATCCATAATTACATTGTTCACTCCTGTGTTTTCGCTGATTTCAAGAACTTTTTTCCAGTTTTTACCTCCATCAATGGATTTATATAATCCACGGTCGCCACCCGGACCCCATACAGAACCTTCGGCAGCCACATAAACGATATTGCTGTTTTTCGGGTTTATAACTATGTTTCCGATATGCCGCGAAGCTTTAAGGCCCATGTTTTTCCATGATTTCCCTCCGTCGATACTTTTATAAACTCCATCGCCATAACCAAGGGCACGCTGGTGGTTGTTTTCGCCGGTTCCAACCCAAACCACGCTGGTATTGTTAGGATCAATTTCGACAACTCCAATCGAATACGACTTCTGGCCATCGAAAACCGGTTCAAAAGTAGTTCCGTTATTGGTGGTTTTCCATACATGGCCTGATGCAACTGCCACAAACCATTCGCTGTGATTATTCGGGTTTACGGCAAAATCGGCAATTCGTCCCGAGGTAAAAGCCGGGCCAATGGAACGCCATTTTAATCCGCCGAATGAGGAAGATTTTAAGGTGTCGGATTTAACTTCCTGTTTTGAGGACTCTTTCTTTATTTTTGCTTTTTGCGCCAAAGTTCCGGAGCCCGAAAAGATAAAGACAGCTAACAGTAACGATGTTAGCATGCTACCAAACAAAATACGTAAACGGTTTTTCATATTACTACAGGTTTTGGTTGTTGTGGTTTGAGGTTAAACAAACAGTATATCAGAATTTATATTATGACTTAACAAAGATGGAATTTTATTCTGAACCAATATTCAAAATGTTGATGAAATATGTGAAACCGGTTGCCCGCTCGGTGAAAGAATCATAAAATCTGTTAAAATAAGCCAGCATTACATACTTACTTGCCAAAACATAACCTTTGAAAATATATAATTTCCAGCGATGTATT
>CAZOXJ010000323.1:0-3570 GCA_964583325.1 uncultured Lentimicrobiaceae bacterium | reverse complement strand
CAATGGATGGAGCAGGAAACATCGCACTTGCTTATTCCATCACAGGAAAGGGAATTTTTCCCTCTATTCATGCTACCGGACGACGTAGTGGAGATATTCCCGGCTATATGAGTCTGGCAGAAGAAGCAATAGCATCAGGCACGGGTGCCCAAAACGACTTATCCTCGCGCTGGGGAGATTATTCCTGCTTAACAATGGATCCTTTGGATGATAGAACCTTTTGGTACACCAATGAATACTACGCTGTGACCAGCTACAAGGATTGGAAAACGCGGATAGCATCATTTACAATTGATAATCTGCCGGTTGGTATTTCCCCAGGTACAGAAGCGGGTAACTATTCCTTTTTTATGTTAAATAATTATCCCAATCCTTTTGAGAATAAGACAATTATCAGCTGGCAATTGAAAAGCAGGAACCATATCGTTCTGAATGTTTATGATTTTATGGGCAGAAACCTACAAACTCTTGTGAACGAATGGATGGCTGCAGGAACGCACCAATTCATCTATGATGCAACTGGGCTGCCAGCAGGAGTATACATTTATCAGCTTCAGGCTGATGATAAGATTGAAACAAAGAAATTGATCATATATAAATAAAAAGGATTGAAGCAGTAAACCATAGTCTAAAATTGTCTATATGAAAATAAAAGCAGTTTTTCTGAGCCTCATTCTATCAGGCTTTTATTACAGCCTTTATTCACAAACCTCCGTTTATGTCGATGTTACTAATACCACCGGCAATGAAGATGGCTCTGAACAGCACCCTTTTAATACCATAAAAGAAGGGATAAACAAAGCCAATGCAGGGGATACGGTGTTGATCCGGCAGGGAACATATATTCCTGACGACTCCTGGTCAGGAAATGATCACACCCTGCTGTTGAAAGCAGGCGTCAGGCTTACCGGGGAAAGCAGCGACAATACTATTATTGCCGGAATTGTTGTTGATCAGCAGTTTAGCAACCTTTCCATATGCCTTGAAAAACTTAAATTTGACGAATTCCATTTCATAAGGGCGACCCATGCCGGGCCTTTCATTGACAAGAATATTATCCGTAACTGTGCCACTGCTCTGATCAGTCCGGGTTTTGGAGCAGGAGTCCCGGTTAATGATACGACCCCTGGTCCCAACTACGGTTTTCAGATTGAAAATAATGACCTGGGGACAGAAGGCGTTATTGAATTCAAACAGGGAGCCGGCGTTTCCGAAATAAATGTATTGGGAAACACCTGCGGATATATTCAAATGAAATCAGGAGGCGGATATACATACCTGATTAACAACAATGATGTGCAATATGCAATATTTGATAAATCAGCCTCCAATAGGACCACCATTTCCAATAACAGTATCTATAATGGAACCATTGATGACAGAAGCGGGGGAACTCAATTTGGGATTGAAGATGAGATTATAGAATACAATACCATTACGGCCAATGAGAACTCCCCGGCTTTTATTGACGAAGATTATAAAGCGGGAATAATTGCCAAATCCCGCTCTGTTACTATCCGGAACAATACCATCACCTGCACTGGAAATGTTTCAGGTATCAGGTCTAGTGCCGGAGCTCCCATGCATATTCTCAACAATATAATTACATTGGATGAAGTTCAACAGCCAAATCCTGATCCTTATAATGGAACGATTGGCATCATGAATTATTCAGGATGGGGTTATGTCAACGGGAATAAGATATATGGCGGGAACATGGGATATTTCAGTAAAGCGGGTACGGTTGAATTTGCCGCCAATGAGATTGAAAATTCCTATACCGGCTTCTATAGCTTAGGGGCTGAAGAGGTTCATCACAACATAATTAAAAATTGCAAAGGTGACGGGATGATACTCGATGGGATCAGAGGTCCTCTTCATCATAACAAGGTTAAAGAAAATGCCGGGGCCGGGATCAGGATTACCCGTGTACCCATTGACCTTGGAGGTGGAGCAGATAATTGCCCGGGGCTGAATGAAATAACCGGGAACGGGAATTATGACCTTTATATTGAAACTTCGAGTGTACAATACCCGGTTCTTTTTGCGCGCTATAATGTCTGGGATCATACCGATTCTTTGGAAATCAGACAATATGATATACGCGATGGAAATGATTCCACTGGGTTGGTAAATGTAAGTTTTACACCTGCAAGTGGCCTGGGAATAAATAATATCATCTCTGAAAATCAAATGAATGTTTTCCCCAATCCTTTCAGCCAGGAAGTCTCTATCACATGGGTGGTATCAGAGAGAAGCCTTGTTTCGCTTAAAATTCTTGACATTTCCGGATGGGTGATATATACATTGAAAAATGAAGAAATGACCGCAGGAGAGCACCATACGTTTCTAAATGCTACCGGACTCCCTTCCGGTATCTATTTCTGTCAGATCAGGGTAAACGATTTTGTTGAAACCAGGAAAATGGTGCTGTGTAAATAATCTTGCTTTTGGATTTACTTGGAAAAGCTAGAGAATAATTTCTGTAATCCATTGAAAAATCTAGAGTCATGAAAAGGTACTTGAGTTTTTTGATCGTATTATGCACACTAACGCTTTCTTCCATAAAGGCCCAGCAATCCTGGCATTGGCAGAATCCCCTGCCACAGGGCAATGACCTTGAAAGTGTTCATTCTTTTAGCCAAACCACGGCTATTGCTGTAGGTGCTGCCGGAACAATAATTAAAACCACCGATGGCGGATGCAGTTGGGATTCCAAAAACAGTGGCACAGACGAATGGTTATTCGATGTTTTTTTTGTTGACAGTCAAACCGGCTGGGTTGCAGGGAAAGAAGGAATCATACTCAAAACCAATGATGGTGGCGAAACCTGGGTTCTTCAAAACAGCAACCCCACATACACGCTTTACTCCATTCATTTTGCCGATGCAAATACCGGTTGGGCAGTCGGAACATTTGGCAAAATCCTTAAAACCACCACTGGCGGTTCCACCTGGGCAACAACAAGTTTTGGATCAAATGTTTTTAGCTCAGTTTTCTTTGCTGATGAAAACAACGGGTGGATCTGCGGCTGGTTTGGTTCCATTTTGAAAACGGCTGATGGTGGACTGAACTGGACCCCGGTTGCTGTAAGTGCCATTGATAATTTTTACTCACTGTCTTTTTCCGATAACTTAAAAGGAGTTGCCGTTGGAACGGGATATATTGCCTGTACAACGGATGGAGGCACAAGCTGGGATTTGGTTCAAAACGCACCTTCTTTAAATTCTGTTTGCCTGCTCGCCAGCGGAAAAGGTTGGGCAGTAGGACTGGGCAGGGCATATGCTTATACTGACAATGGGGGGCTTTCATGGGTGTATGAACCAGGTAACGGAGCCTATAATCACCTTGAAGCAGTATCTGCAGCTGATGAATTTTCTGTGTGGATGGTTGGTGAGTTTGGCGATATTTTTAAATCAACCGGGGGTTTTTTATATCTGGATCCTGTTTCAACCGGATCAACTGATGATATCCTGGATATTTGTTTTGTCGATCAGAATAACGGCTGGGTTGCAGGAGGGAAAGGAAACCCTTTTTCAGGCCCTACAATTTTTAAAACCACAAACGGTG
>CAZOXJ010000322.1:0-3576 GCA_964583325.1 uncultured Lentimicrobiaceae bacterium | reverse complement strand
TTGAACGCCGCAGGCAATTGAACCTTTGAACGCCGCAGGCAAATGAACCCTTCAAACCCGAAACCCTTCAAACCCTTCAAACCCTTCAAATCTCCCCATGACCCCTACCCTACTTATCATTTACACCGGCGGCACTATCGGAATGGTAAAAGATCCTGCAACAGGCGCTTTGCAACCGTATCATTTCGAGGATATTTACAAACTGATGCCTGTTTTGCGCAATTTCGAATACACCCTTCAATCCATTTCATTTGATCCGCTTATTGATTCATCCAATGTAACTCCCTCGTTCTGGGTGAAACTGGCCACGGTAATCGAAGAGAATTATGAAAAATACGATGGTTTTGTAGTTTTGCATGGCACCGATACCATGTCGTATTCGGCTTCTATGCTTAGCTTTATGCTCGAAAACCTGGGCAAACCCATTATTTTCACTGGTTCTCAGTTGCCAATGGGAGTTGTCCGCACCGATGGACGCGATAATTTTATTAATGCCATCGAAATTGCTGCAGCACGAACCGCTGACAAACCTTTGGTACCCGAAGTTGCTATCTACTTCGAGAACAAGCTGATGCGGGGCAATCGGACCAGTAAATTCAATGCCGAAAATTTTAATGCATTCCTTTCGGGAAACTATCCGCCGCTGGCTGAGGTAGGGGTTCATATAAAGTACAATACCGAGATGCTGCTTAAACCAGGTTTGGACAAGTTAAAAGTTCACAAAAAACTGGATAACAGCGTTATAATACTGAAACTTTATCCCGGCATAGCCGAAATTGTTGTAAAAAGCGCTTTACATATTCCGGGCCTGAAGGCTGTAATCCTTGAAACCTATGGCGCTGGAAACGCCCCGACCGATGATTGGTTTATAAAGGCATTAACGGAAGCCATTCAAAAAGGTATTATTATTTACAACGTAACCCAATGCAAGGGTGGAGCCGTAGATATGGGCAAATACGAAACCAGCATGAAACTAAGCGAAATAGGTGTTATCGGCGGATCCGACATTACAACGGAATCAGCCATCGCTAAAATGATGTTTCTTCTGGGACAAGGATTTGAAAATGACGAAATTAAAAAACTGCTTCAGGTTTCAATGCGTGGGGAATTAACCGATTAAGACTGTTACAAAACTAACTTTTAGATTGAATAAAGCCGGCAAACCAAAAACAGCTTGAAGCCGGCAGATGGACAACTGACTGGGCTTTTTCAATTTCTCCGGTATAAGGTAAGGATTCGTTACTAATTCAAACAAGAACAAATCCGGCAACTTTTTCTCTTTCTATCATGTTGTTTGAATACTAAAATTTATCATTTCAGCTATTTACTTATCCGACCGGCTAAGAAATCTGATATCTAAACAGGACAAATACGTTTCAATTTGAAAAAAGCACTGTTAGTTAAGAAATAAAATAAAAGACATATATTGCTGGCTTACAATACCTTATAAAAGTTGGCAGCATTTTTGTACTATACTTATCAATTCCATAACCAGATGGATTAATATTCACTCACTTAACTACTTATAGCCTTGGAAACAACTTCAAAAGTAAACAACCGGAGCATTGTGTTGACTCAGGTTACCAACAGCAAAGGCACCGAATGGATGGTGCACAGTTACAACGAATGGCAGCGGCGTTCCCCTTTGCCAGCAACACCCCAAAAAAGTACTTCCTCATTTTTGCAGATAGTAAGTAAGCTGGCTCAGAAGGAGAACCAGTTGAATTCCGCTATGGCACTTTCATTCAGAACGATAGTAATTATTCTTGGTGTAATTTTGTCGTTTAAAAGCAGGTAATCATTACTGCTCTGCAAAATATCAGCCCTTCTGCTTTCGGGCAGAAGGGCTTTCTGCATTTTTGCCGGCTGGAAACCAAAAAATAAGAAAGAGATTCTGTTCGATTTTAAAATTTGATTTTTCTACTTATCAATTTTTAGAACAAGTGAATTCCGAAAAGAATCATTGTTGACATTTTAGCAATTCCTTTTTATATTTAATATCTTAATCCGTTTGAATAGAAATGAATAATACACATAGGCATAGTTTTTGTTAAAACCGGGCCTTCCCTTTTTAGGAAAACAGAACTTTAGAAGCCGCGCTATTAACAAGCGATTGTTCATATATGATTCGCAGCATTAGTAAGTCCCATAAAATATAAGCATTCCTTTGCAATATGATTATCAAAAAACTGATTAACCTCTGTTTTTATAACTTGTCCTACTATTATTAACCTAAATACACTAGAAGGGAGTCAAACACCCGAAACACAAACGTCATAATATCAGGCAACTGAAGACATCCACCAAAAGTAAACTGAACTATTTCTTCTGAATTCAAGATACATCTGACGAATCACAAACCAAATAAATATAGCTCAAAGTATTAACACACAGACAAACAAATACAAATAGCGAAATTCGCTCAACATAACACAGCGTTCTTTGATAACCAGAAAGTATTCTAACTCGTGTAACCTCAGAATGATTAACAGAATATGATGTCTATTTTCGCATGGATCAGCAAATAAACGCGACTCAAAAGGTCCGGACTAACTGATGCACAAGAAGCCAGGCAAATGGCAAACGAAAAGAAAATCCGATTTTCGGAGATGATACAATGAAAGGCTGGATATAAAAATCAAAAATTACACAGAAAGAATTAAAGCATAATAAGAATTAAATTAAATTGCATAATAAACTAAATTTTACTTGATTTAAAACCAGATGCGATTCATCCAAGCTTAAACGTACTGCTTCATTTAATTTTTTTATGGTTTACTGGCTTTCAGGCAGTTACTTTTACCAGTAAAAGTCATTAATAAACAGAATGTTTTCTTAAAAAAATCTGGAAACGCCTGAAAGACAGAAGCACTAAGCCTTTTAAAGAACAAACCAAATCAAATTGCCTTACCATTTGTGTAACTTACCAAAAAAGAAAACCAGAAAACGGAAAAATTTAGCATCAAGCACTTGGGATTGAATACTTTAAAAAGCCAAAACAAAAAAGCTTGTCCCCAAATGGTATTAAAAACTACTGCTCAAGAACAATGCTTTAGCTCAAGCAACTGATTATAAAACACTTATATGCCATGGCACTAATTTGGTGCATAAAAGTGAAATTTGCTTACTCTTTTCATTTTTTCGCAAAACCGAAGATCTGAAATTTCGATGATTCTGTTTCTGAAATGCAATTAACCTGCAAAATTATGAGAAAGATCTCCTTTGCTATTTTCCTTTTTCAAATGTTTCTTTCCGACTCCTGATTTCCGGCATATTACCCCAGCATACCGAACCGGACTTTAAGAATTTTCTTTGCTATATGGAAACATTAATACTCAACAATTTACTTGCCTCTATACTCACTTTGCTGAGTATTTTTCTTTTTTTGAGCGCGCAGGCGCGCGTGCGTTTATTATATTTAACTTTAGGCGCTTGTTTTTACTGGCATAACTCATTCACTTTCTCTGCAGCTATTGAAAATCCTGATAATACATTCCAATCCAGAGTAAATAAACAATTTTCATGGTTCACAACAACAGGTATTTTACCAACAATCCGTTGCCATTTTAACCCCCG
>CAZOXJ010000321.1:0-3596 GCA_964583325.1 uncultured Lentimicrobiaceae bacterium | reverse complement strand
TCAATTTTTACATTGAGGGGCTTTCTGTACCCGAAGCCGGAATCGAACCGGCACGGCCGCAATGGCCAAAGGATTTTAAGTCCTTCGTGTCTACCTATTTCACCATTCGGGCAGCTGAAAAAAAACCTCCATGCTATTAACAGGAGGTTTCTTATGGCTGAGCGGAAAACGAGACTCGAACTCGCGACCCCGACCTTGGCAAGGTCGTGCTCTACCAACTGAGCTACTTCCGCATTATTATTCGTTTTGGGTGTGCAAATATACACACATTTTTTAGATTCAAAAACTTCACTAATATTTTTTCAGTAAATTTTTTATCTCGTTCAGTTTCATCAGGGCTTCAACAGGGGTTAAGGTGTTAATATTCAAATTCATAATGTCGTCGCGGATGCGTTCAAGAAGCGGGTCGTCGAGCTGAAAAAAACTGAGCTGGATTTCTTCTCCCTTTTTGTCGGTTTTTGCAGTTTGTACGCCATTTTCCTGATCATCAGTAACATGCTTCTTTTCGAGCTGCGAAAGGATATTGGTTGCCCGTTGCAATACACTGCCCGGCATGCCGGCCATTCGTGCCACATGTATCCCGAAACTGTGCTCGCTGCCACCGGGAGTGAGCTTACGCAGAAAAATTACTTTCTTGCCGATTTCTTTAACTGCCACATGATAATTGCGGATACGGGGCTTGCTGGTGGTCATTTCATTGAGCTCGTGGTAATGCGTGGCGAAAAGTACTTTCGAGCGGTACAAAGGATGATCGTGCAGATACTCTGTAATGGCCCGTGCAATTGAAATACCATCGTAAGTGCTGGTGCCGCGGCCGATTTCATCAAGCAGTATTAAACTGCGGTTCGAAATATTATTTAAAATACTGGCCGTTTCATTCATCTCAACCATAAACGTTGACTCGCCCGACGTAATGTTATCGGACGCGCCGACACGGGTAAATATTTTGTCAACCATGCCAATGGTTGCCGCATCTGCCGGTACAAAGCTTCCGATCTGCGCCATAAGCACAATAAGAGCCGTTTGGCGGAGCAATGCCGACTTACCCGACATGTTCGGCCCGGTAAGAATAATAATCTGTTGTGAGTCGTTATCGAGCATCACATCATTGGCAATATATTCTTCTCCGGCCGGAAGGTGTTTTTCGATAACAGGATGACGCCCGTTTTTGATTTCGAGGGTATAGGATTCGTTGAGCTTAGGTTTAACATACCGGTTTGCTTTGGCGGCACGGGCAAATGAAAGCAGGCAATCAAGCCGGGCAATAAGCTGAGCATTCAACTGAACAGGCTGCACATATTCAGCAAGGTGAAGGATAAGTTCGTTGTATAAGCGGTTTTCAATCTCAAATATTTTTTCTTCGGCGCCGAGTATCTTTTGTTCGTATTCTTTTAATTCTTCGGTAATGTAGCGTTCGGCATTCACAAGGGTTTGTTTGCGCATCCATTCGGGCGGAACCTTATCCTTGTGCGAATTGGTGACCTCGAGAAAGTAACCGAATACATTATTGTAGCTTACCTTGAGGGAAGTGATCCCGGTACGTTCAATTTCACGCTGCTGCAGTTTTATCAGGTAGTCCTTGCCTGAATATGCAAGTCCGCGCAGTTCGTCCAGCTCATCCGAAACTCCCGGCGCTATCACCTGGCCTTTCGACACCATGGTAGGCGGATCATCCTGTATGGTTTGTCCGATTTTTTCGGCTATAAGTTCGCAGGGGTTTATTTGTTCGCCTAAATGATTCAGTGCTTCGTGAGCTGCGTTGAGACAAGCAGATTTTATTGGTGTAAGTGCCAGCAATGCACGCCTGATCTGCAAAACTTCGCGTGGATTGACCCTGCTCACGGCTACTTTCGAAATCAGTCGTTCGAGGTCGCCAATAGTTTTAATGTGCTGTTCTATAATCTCGGTAAAAGCTTCATTCTGAATGTAGTAATCAACTATTTCGTGACGTTCGGTAACAGGAAGCCTGTCCTTTAGTGGAAGCAGAATCCAACGCCGCAGCATGCGTGCTCCCATGGGTGAGATGGTCCGGTCGATAGTCGAAAGCAACGTATTTGCGTTGTCGTTAGGCGATTGCAGAAGTTCCAGGTTACGGACGGTAAATTTGTCGAGCCAAACATAATGATCCTCTTCAATGCGGGCTATCTTGCAGATATGCTGAACTTTATCATGCTGTGTTTCCGAAAGGTAATACAATGCAATACCAGCTGCAATTACCCCGTTTTCGAGTTCACTTATCCCGAATCCCTTTAAAGAGGCAGTACCAAATTGTTTGAGCAGCAGCTCTTTAGTAAATTCAAGTGTAAACACCCATTCGTCGAAATAGGAGAAATAAAACTTGTCGCCAAAAGTTTCGATGAATTGTTGTCGTTTATTTTTCTGAACAATTACTTCTGAAGGGCGAAAGGTTTGAAGTAATTTCTCGATATAATCGTTCGATCCTTGAGCAACCAGGAATTCGCCGGTCGAAATATCCAGAAACGCAATTCCTGATGCTTTAGGCAGAAGATGTATGCAGGCAAGAAAATTATTCTCTTTGTTTTCGAGAATTTTATCGTTGTACGAAACACCGGGTGTAACCAGTTCGGTAACTCCGCGCTTCACGATGGTTTTGGTTAATTTAGGGTCTTCCAGCTGATCGCAGATGGCAACACGATAACCAGCTCTAACCAGTTTTGGGAGATATGTATCCAATGAGTGATGCGGAAAACCTGCCAGTTCGATGTATGCCGCAGCGCCATTAGCTCTGCGTGTGAGCACAATGCCAAGTATTTCGGATGCTTTTATCGCGTCGGCGCCAAAAGTCTCATAAAAATCACCAACCCTGAACAATAGCAAAGCATCAGGATATTTAGCCTTAATGGTGTTGTATTGCTTCATTAGTGGTGTTACCACAGTTTCTTCTTTATCTTTCCCTTTTGCCACTTCTCAATTAGGTATTTAGTATGGCAAATATAGGATTATCTGTCTGGTTTTTCGGGTCATCGGGTCAACTGTTAATAATTATTCAGTTTCACTGGTCGGAAAATACGTGTAATTTTGTGCCATAACTGCTGAATATGCGAAAACTGAACATGGACGAACTGAACAGGCTGAGTGTTGAAAAATTCAATGAACTCGAAAAACTTCCTGTTATCTGTATTCTTGATAATATCAGGAGCCAACATAATATTGGCTCTATTTTCCGAACATCTGATGCATTCAGGATTACTGAAATATATTTGTGCGGCATCACGGCTACACCACCAAACCGGGAAATCAGCAAGTCGGCATTAGGAGCTACCGAATCCGTGAAATGGCAGTATTTTACCGAAACCCGCGTTGCCATTGATCATCTGAGAAAAGCAGGGTATAGAATTATTGCTGTTGAGCAGGCAGTCGGAAGTATCATTCTTGAGGAATTTGAACCGGAAACTTCAGTGCCTGTTGCGTTGATTTTTGGAAATGAAGTTAATGGTGTAAGCGATGAAGTAATGGATTTAGTTGATGCTTGTATCGAAATTCCTCAGTTTGGCACCAAACATTCTTTCAATGTTTCAGTAACGGCAGCAATTGTTTTGTATCATTTTCATACCAGATTTAAAAAAAATATTTAG
>CAZOXJ010000320.1:0-3610 GCA_964583325.1 uncultured Lentimicrobiaceae bacterium | reverse complement strand
TATTTAAGATGCTAAAAGATAAAATCGATAAAGTAAAGCGGGCGCTCACTCGTTTGCATCAAATAAACAAAGAAACAGGAAAAGGGAATCTGAAAATTATTCAAGACTATTATTCCCTGTATAAAACCATTCAAATCACTTTTTTCGAGTATTTTAAGTTTGAAATCGAGAAGCAACCTGAAATTTTCAGGCGTACTTTTTTAAGTGCTGCCAACAAGCATAAGTACCTCGAAATACTCAATCCGCGCGATTATTTTATTTTAGCCCGTAATAAATACATAACTCATTTGTGTTTGGAAAGTGCCGGAATCCCTAAGCCGGTTCTTTATTGTTATTATGATCCGATGAGTAAAATTGATAATAACAGAATCGGATATGATTTTACTTCTGTTCTGAAAATACTAAAGGGAAAAAGTATCGGCAAATGCATTATTAAAACTACCGAAACCTCGCAAGGGGAAGGTGTTTTGTTAATAAATAGCATTGAATATAAAAACGATAGTTGCTATTTGAATAGTTTTAACGGTGATGTAATTGAATTATCAAAACTACTGAAAAAAGAACCTCTGGTATTCGAAAGCGTTATTGAACAAACCGGCCAATTCAAAAACTTTAATTTTTCGTCAGTCAATACTATCCGTTTTATGACCTTACTTCTGCCCACGGGAGAGGCAAAGGTAATAGCAACTTTCATGCGCATAGGGCGAAACGGATCATGTGTTGACAATGCAGGAAACGGAGGTAATATTGATGCTGCCGTGGATATTGCGACCGGCAGAATACATTCAGCAATTGAGTTTAACGGATGGCGTAAAACAACTCCAATAACCAATCATCCGGATAACGGGTCATTGCTCGAAGGCGTTATAATCGAAAATTGGCACGACATCACAAACAGAATTACTCAATTTCAGCAGGCAATGCCTTTTTTAAGAGCTATTGGTTGGGATATTGCAATAACCGATAAGGGGCCGGTTGTAATTGAAATAAATGACTACTGGGATGAAACAGGTCAGTTGTTTATTGGAAAAGGATGGAAGCAGGAAATAGAGAATGGCTATAATGAATGGAAAAAACATTATTAACAGTCCGATTCTGCCAGAGTGAAAAAAGTCATTTTAAAATAGTGTATTAAAGCACAATACACAGGATTTACCAATAGGGTTTTCACCGTTTATGTATTTCTTTCACGTTTTTATAAAACATTGATTAGTTTTACTTTATCGAATATTATTCTATTGCGTAACCTGGGTTTTAATAATTCTTGCGTAAAATCAAAACGCATAATCTTTGCTGCCTATTGCGGCAGAGAATACTTCCGTTAACGTAAACTTATTGCGACATGCAAACCGCCTTATTCAACAAGCATTTTCTGTGATGCAATAAAATCATTTCCTTTAATCGAGATTATATATATGCCTCCGGCTAAATCAGGTAAAACTAACTCAAGATGATTAAACCCGGCAGTTAAGACTTCATGATTATTTTGAATAATTTTTCCTTCAAGGGACTGTATTTCAATAGTATATGCCCCACTTAACGAAACAGTTATATTTATATTTACAAGTTTGCCGGCAGGGTTAGGGAAAAGAGTAAATGTAGATTCTTTTTGCAGCTCTGGCGTATTTACGTTCGAAAATTCGGTACATCGCAGAATCACCATCTCAATCGCTGAATATTCAGTATTTCCTGTATGTCCGGCAATAATAATTTTGCCATCAGGCTGTATGAAGGACGACTTCCCCTGATCTGTCTTGTTTCCAAAATCAAACTCTATCATTCCATTAATACCAAAGGTGCTATCCATATTTCCATTCGGCAAATATCGGATGATAACAATGTTGTATTTCTCTTCATAACTATCCTTTTTATACCTGCCGGTTGCAAGAATTCGGTTATCAGGCATCGCTATTACTGAGGTAGCTACATCCCATGTGCCTCCTGAAAAGTGGTTTACAACCGCTCCGTTGTTACCAAACGTATTATCAAGTGAGCCATCATTTGGATTAACCCGGTATAAAAGCCACAAACCATTCGAATGGCCCGATACAATTATCTTATCATCCTGTTGTATGGCAAGTCCGTAAGCATGATTTTCGGTTTGAAAGTTATATTTCAGTAATTTTTTACCATTTGTGCCAAATGCAGTGTTTGCGCTTCCATCAGGATTAAATTTCATGATTGCAATCTGGTAAAGGTCCGAATCTCCTGTAACTATAATACTTCCGTCGGAAAGAAAGTTGATATTGAAAATGTATGGATATCCTTCATAAATTGTAACGATTCCATTATCCCCGAAATCAAGGTCATACTGACCATCGCTTTCGAGCCTGCCCATAATTAATAAACCGGAAGAAAAACCAGCGACAACTATTTTTCCGTCCTGCTGTACTTTCAGACAATTGCTACCGGAGTAGTAGCCATCCGGACTTACAATCAGTTTTTCACCACTCTCACCAAAAGTCATATCTTTTGTCCCATCGGTATTAAACTTTTGAACACACATTTGATAATACCCCGGCAAACTTTTTGTTCCGGCAATCAATATTTTCCCATCCTCAAGTAATTCCATATTTGCAGAAGATAACTCAACCGAGAAACTGAGATCCGAATAAACAATGCCGGTAGAATTGAAACTTAAATCAATGCTTCCATCGCTGTTATGCCTGGTAATAAAACTTGTTATTGAATCGGTTCCGGTAGCTGTATTGTAGAACTGGAATAAGCCGGATGTCAATATCTTGCCATCGGGCTGAACAATCACTTCGCAGGTTCTGTCGTTGTATGGTGTTAATTCTATAATGGCATAACCGCTTCCGTTGAATGATGGATCCAGAAATTGCGACTGCGCTTTTGCCTGACAATAGAATGAAAGAAAGAATAGAATTAATAATACATTTTTCATAGGAAACAGTTATTTAATGAGTTATGTTTAAGTGTTAAAGGAACGAAAACAAGGTAATCACATTCTTATTAAAATAGGTTGTGAGATGAATATTTCATTATCCTAACAATGAATATTATTCAGCTTTTATAACCCTGGAATCACTGCATTTTTGTTATCAAAAGTAGAATTATTAATGCATCAATTACTGATAAATATTACTTTCTTTTAAAAAGTTTTAGGGCCATGAAAATCAATAGACAGCAGATATAAAATAAAAAAAACCTTGTTTTATCAGGAATTTTAAATTAAACTGTGATATCATTTTCTCAGCACATGATCGATGTTTTGTTTTTGATGTGAGTTTTTAAAGACATAGTTTCAGAAATCGACACATATGTTTTTTATTAATCTTTCCTTGTTTCACCTAATCCTTAAAATTTTTTTAAAGATTTTGGCATATTCTAATATATATATGTTACTTTTGTGGGTCGATGGATCAAACGCCTGATCTTCACGCCATTCTAATAACCCACAAACAATCTTAAATCATCCAAAACCAAAATTCCTGCGTATGAAAAAATTTACTCTCTTAGTTGCTGCACTTGTTATGGTTGTTCTTACAGCCAATGCACAGGTTACCCGCAACATGGTTGCCGTCGAAATCGGAACCGGTACATGGTGTACATATTGCCCCGGAGCAGCCATGGGAGCTGACGACCTGGT
>CAZOXJ010000319.1:0-3611 GCA_964583325.1 uncultured Lentimicrobiaceae bacterium | reverse complement strand
ATGAAAGCATTTTATAAGTTATCCTTTAAGAAAACAGATAACTCTGTTTATGGCGAACTGCCTGATCCTGTTGCTGAAGCGAACCAGATGCTGATTGAAGTAAAAGCGGTTTCGATAAACCCGGTTGACTACAAACTTAATAATGCGAATACAGGTTTTATGCCGGGCGCAAAACTACCCAAAATTGTAGGTACCGATTTTGCCGGAATTGTCAGGAAACCCGCAGAGGGCGATAGTACGTTTAAAGCTGGCGACAGAGTGTATGGCGCAACGCCCATCTTTTTAGGAAAACCAGGGTCGCTGGCGGAATTGCTGGTAACAGAAGCTAAAAACGCCAGGCACATCCCCGAAGGAATGTCGTTTCAGGAAGCCGCGTCACTGCCTGTTGCGGCATTAACAGCACTAAACGGGCTAAGACGTTGTGGCGTAAAAGAAGGAAGCAAGCTTTTGATAAACGGGGCAACCGGGGGCGTCGGGCATTTTGCTGTTCAGATTGCAAGAGCAAAAGGGGCTATTGTAACGGCATCGTGTAGTGAACGTAACCGGACATTGGCAATTGAACTCGGAGCTCAAACAACTATCGGTTACCAGGAAAAGGAACTGGCAGGTGTATCAGGAAAATATGATGCAATACTTGATGCCTGGGGACAGATGAAATATAAAGACATATTCCGATTGCTTAACAAGGGCGGCACCTATGCATCACCCCTTATTTTGCTTGCCCCGGAATTTTTAACACATATTGTCCGGCTGTTTTCAGGTAAAAAAATCACATCATCGAACATGCGTAAGCGACCTGAAGATTACGAAGAAATTGAAAAACTATTCAGTGAGAAAAAGTTAAAAACAGTTATAGAAAACACTTTTCCTTTGGAAAAAGCTTCAGCGGCATTTGAATTTGCCGAAAAAGGAAAGCCCCGGGGGAAAGTTGTTATCACCATATAATTGCTGCAAAAACTCCTGGACTCATAGTGGTCGCTAAGTTTTGAATCATTCCGATCAGGATGGCATAGGGACTTCCATCAAAAGTATTTCGGCGTCAGAATCAGCTACAATGGAAATAGATTCAATATCCCAAATCCCGAATCCATCACGTGTATTTAATGGCTGTTCGTTAATGCTTACATCGCCTTTCAGAATAAAGGCATACACCCCGTTTCCACTTCGCTTGATTTTGTATTCAGCGTTCACTCCTTTATCGAAATTTCCCAGGTGAAACCATGCATTCTGGTGAATCCATACTCCGGCATCGTCAGCATTCGGCGAGACGATTTGCTGTAGTTTATTATGACGGTCGGCTGCATTTAGCGTGATTTGGTCGTAACGCGGCGTAACATTATTTTTATTTGGATATACCCAGATTTGAAGGAACTTTACACTGCGATCTTTATTCTTGTTGTATTCGCTGTGGAAGATGCCTGTGCCGGCGCTCATTACCTGTATATCGCCATGCCTGATAACCGCAACATTTCCCATGCTGTCCTTATGTTCCAGATCGCCTTCGAGCGGAATGGAGATTATTTCCATATTGTCGTGGGGGTGAGTGCCAAAGCCCATTCCGGCTTCGACCGTATCGTCGTTCAACACGCGTAATGAACCAAAACTCATGCGTTCGGGATTGTAATAGTTGGCAAAACTAAAAGTATGCCTGCTGCGAAGCCAGCCGTGGTTTGCATCGCCGCGGGTATCGGCTTTATGAAGGATTGAATTTGTCATAATCTCTGATTTGGTATTCGGTATATGATTGAATCCAAGAATCTGCGGTTCCTTTAACTCGTCATTATTATTTCTGATAACATTCCCCAGGGCAGCTGCCGAAACAAAAACGCCTGTTCCGAGCAGCCCCTTGCGTAAGAAATCTTTCCTGTTCATAGTATTACCTATTAGTGTTAAATTCTTTAACTTTTCAGGGAATGAAACGTATGCAGCTTACGATTGTTTGATCAATTGAATTTCGCAACTGATTTTTACATCATCGCTTACAAGTAAACCTCCTGCTTCCAAAGCAGCATTCCAGTTCAGACCCCAATCTTTACGGTTAATTTTTCCATTAATGGCGTAACCGGCTTTTTCATTTCCCCACGGATCTTTCATCACACCGTTGAATTCAACTTCCAGTTTTACTTGTTTTGTAATGTCTTTGATGGTCAAATCGCCGGTTAAGGTATAACTGTCATCATCAGCTTTTTCGACTGACGATCCTTTAAAGATCATTTCAGGATGATTTTCAACATCAAAGAAATCGGCGCTCCTCAGGTGAGCATCACGATCGGAAACGCCTGTATCAATTGAAGCCGGCTTAAGATGTAAATTAATATCCGATGTTATAAAATTGTCGGCAGTGGTATAAATGCTTGCGTCAAATTCTTTAAACACACCTTTTACATTGGTGATCATCAGGTGTTTTACTTTAAATGATATTTCGCTGTGGGTAGGGTCGATGCCCCATTTAGTTTTTGCTGTTGTGTCCATTTTTTTTGCTTTTAGATTCGTTTAATTTGATGCTGCAAAAGTAGAACAGGCTGATTGACCGTGGAATGGAAAAACCACGGTATCTATGGTATAAATCAATGTAAAAAGGGGAAAATCGGATTTAATCGGCTGGGAGATGCTACATTTTCAGGCTTTCCTTGAATTCCTGAAGTGATTGCCCGGTGTTGCTTTTAAAGAATTTACTGAAATGCGACGGATCGTCGAAGCCAAGTTCGAATCCGATTTCCTTGCCGCTTTTTTGTGTAAACACAACCATTCGTTTAGCTTCGAGTACAAGCCTGTTTTGAATAAAATCTTTAGCCGGTATATCCAAAGCCGATTTGATAACCTCATTCAGGTAGTTGGGACTTATATTCAATGTTTCGGCATAATATTTTACCTGGTGTACTTTGGTAAACCGTTTTTCGACCAGCTCCTTAAAATTTCTCACAAGGGTTTTACTTACTTCAATGCTTTGCAGGTTGCTGCCCGGAAAAAGAGAGCAATGCCCGTTGCATTCGATCAGGAAAAGTTTCAGATACGCGCCAATACTTTCGAGAAACATATCATTTTTCGAATGGAACGCGTGCAGCATTTGTTCGGCAAACAGTTTCAAGGTTGCAGCCATCTTTTCGGTAACAGGCAATGGCGGTGTTTCATCGCTTTTTTTGAATATTTTTAAATCCGAAATAAAATCGTTCCTGATGCTGTTTTTCTCTAAAAACTCCGATGAAAAGAGAATAACATAGCCCGAAGGATGCGGATCGGTAATTACCTGGTGAACCTGCCCGGGGCTAACAAAGAAAATATGATCAGGCAGAATAGGGTATTCTTTAAAATCGATAATATGTTTCCCCGATGCTTTAACCGGCCATATTACAGTAAAATAATTATGCCTGTGCGGAGTATCGGCAATTCCTCCGAGGGCAAGGTCAATTTCCTCCATGGTTTTAATTACAAAGGGCACGGGAGCTCCGTTGTAAATAAGGTCGAGACTGTATATTTTGTCTTTTTCGGGCATAGAAAGATTTAAAACGTAAAATTAAAGATTTCGGGGAATTTTAATAGGATAAAAAGATTTGGGTATTATATATCAATACTCCGGTAGTTTTTATTTTACCGCAAGGGCGCAAAGAAAT
>CAZOXJ010000318.1:0-3629 GCA_964583325.1 uncultured Lentimicrobiaceae bacterium | reverse complement strand
TTTTCGACAAACTCTTTGCAAAGGATTAAACCCAGGCCAGTACCTTTTTCGTTGGCGGTACCACGAAGTATTAATTTCTGATCGACTTTGAATAATTTTTCCAGATCGGTGCTGCTTATGCCTCTTCCATTATCGGCAACACTTATAAGGACTTCATTCTCAAGCTGCTGTGCGGTAATATTAATTTTCCCGCCCTCAAAAGTAAACTTAATTGCATTACCTAAAAGGTTTCGCATAATGGTGCGCACCATAAAATTATCCGCTTTTGCCACACATCCGCTTTGAACTGACAAACTGATTTGTATCTTTTTAGCATCGGCAGCCGGTTTCATCAAAGCCATAGTTTCGGACATTACGCCTTTTATTTCAATACATTCAGACAATACGCCGATAATACCTGTTTGCGATTCGGCCCATTGCAGCAGGTTATCGAGCAACTGTAGAGAATTAGAAGCGCTTTCTTGAATTTGAATAATAAAATCTTGTATTTCATTTTTAGTGAGTCCGCTGAATTCGCGGAGCAAAAACTGCGAAACACCTTTAATAGCGTTAAAAGGGCTTTTAAGGTCGTGGGCAATAATAGAGAAAAATTTGTCCTTTGTTGCATTAAGATCGTGCAATCGTATTTCGCTTTCTCTCAACTCCTGCTCAGCTATTTTGCGGGCTGAAATATCGGTTGCTGAAACCAGGCAGCTTATTCCTGCATAAGGAATGATGCCTTCGAGATAGAAATATGCGGAAGAACTACTATTTGATATAAGCTGTACTTCGCAACCTTGTTTATATCCGGTTTCGAACATTTGCTGTAAAAAGAGATTAAACCCGGGAAGCGATGCCTGAGTTAAAAACAACCTGAAATTGCTTTTAATTAAATCCGACCTGTCCTTTCCAAGCATTTTAGCACCATTCAGGTTTAACTCCTCAATAATACCATCGCTGCTGATAGAAAAATAACCGGCAGGCGAAAAATCGTATATCGCTTCGTACAGATTGGAGTACATGGCAGCAGCTTTTTCAGCCCTGTCGCGGGTTACCCGCATCTCATCATTTTGCATTTGAAGTTCAAGTTTATGAACTTCCAGTTCGTATAAAAGTTTCAATGTTTCAACTTCGCTTAATGAGGAATGTTCCGACTGAAATTTAAGTCTCAGTTGTTCCTCAGCTTTTTGCCTGAGTGAAGTATGATGTGGCATTTTTTCATCATTGTTTTCCATAACTTCAATTATTTGCATACATAATCGGATATTCACTTTTATTTGTCTGAAACATGCAACATCCCGGCTACGACCTTATTTCGAAGGACGACCAGGTAAAGAGAAATAAAAAGTTGCTCCTTCGTTTACTTTTCCTTCGGCCCATACACGGCCGTTATGTAGTTCGATAATACGTTTTACAATTGCCAGGCCTACGCCGTTTCCATCATAATCCTTTGTAGCAGGAAGTCGTTTAAAAACAAAAAACAGTTTGCTGGCATAAGCCATATCGAAACCGGCACCATTGTCTTTAACATAAAAAACCATTTCGTCTTCTTCTGTCTTACAACCAATTTCGATTATACTTTTGGCTTTCCGCGACGAGAATTTTATTGCATTACCTATCAGGTTGACCCATACCTGCCTTATCATAGCCGCATCGCATTCCATGGTTGGCAAGTCATGAAAATGAAACTCCACCATACTCTGAACCGGTGAATTTATAAGCTCGCGATAAACGGAGTCGACCATCAGTTGCATATCAACATTGGCTTTATTTGCTTCCTGGCTGCTGTAGCGGGAAAATGTAAGCAGGTCATCAATCAGATCACCCATCATATTCGCTTTATCTACAATAAGATTTAGCATGCGGATACCTTCGCTATCGAGCACATCCGAATAATCTTCGACCAATATGCTTGCATAGCCGTTTAAGGCTCTCAGTGGTGTGCGTAAATCGTGCGATGCGGAATAGCTGAACGATTCAAGCTCCCTGATGGCCGTCTGAAGTTTAGCTGTTCGTTCCACAACCCGCTGTTCGAGATCTTCGTTAAGCAACCGTAATTCGTCTTCAGCTTTTTTTCGCCTGCTGATATCATTTATAATAGCAAAGAAAATGCTGCGCTCGTTTTGTATATGAATCTGAAGATGTATTTCAACAGGATATTCGGTTCCGTTTTTACGCCGGTGTTTGGTTTCGAAATTCAGCATCCTGCTTTCGCCTGAAATTAAAGGTGCCACCAATCTCCGGAATTTTGACTCTGTAAACTCGGGTTCTATCTCCATCGGTGTCATGTTTTTCATTTCATCGAGGGTATAACCGATATTAAGCAAAGCACCTTGATTGAGGTATTCGAAATTCAGTGTTTCCTTATCAAAAACATATATTTCATTCAGGCTGCTTTCGATGATGTTAAGTAATTTAAATTGCTCAGCCTGTATGATTTTCCTTTCGGCAATTTCCCATCCCAGGCTGGCAATCAATACAATTGTATCAACATCGTGTTTGGTATATTCGGTATATTTATTACCAACACCCACCACAGCTTTAATCAGATCGCCTCTGAAAACAGGCACCACCAATTCCCTTATTACCGCGGCATGGCCTTCGGGCAAGCCTTTGCTATCGGTTAGCGAAGCATAATCGTTGTGAACAACAGGCTCGCGCATGCGAATACAATCGGCCCACATCCCGGCTTCCGCCAGCGGATAATGCCGGTCTTTGCCCGTTGTGAAACAAAACTCTTTTTTAGTGCGGACCGACCAGTTTTGAAGAGACAGTGCATTCTGGCTTTCATCAACAAAATGAACAAAACTGATAAGGCTCCCGGTTAATTTCTCAGCCTCGTTCAGCATTTCGTCCAGAAGCTCATCCAGCGAATGATTCAGTGAGTATTGCATTAGGCGCAGACGAGCCTCATTTATTGCTTCATTTTTTTTACGCTGGTTAATATCCTGAAATCCGCCCTGAACACTTATAATTTCGCCCGACTGATTTTTAATCGCTTCGCCCGTTACACGCACCCATATGCGGTTTCCTTTGGCTGTATTAATTTCAAGCTCCTGGTTAAAGGACACTCCTTTAATGGCACAGTCGTAAAGCACTTTACTGATTGCACCCTGCCATTCGGGTGTGTAAAAATTAATCCCTTCGGAAAATGAAGGACTGTAACCTGCCGGCATTTCGTGAATATTTGCCGTTTCGTCGGACCATTGAACCTGGTTGTTTGCTACGTTAAATTCCCAGCCACCGAATTTTGCCGTTTCCCCGGCTAAACGAAGCAAGGTATAGTTAGAGGTAAGCTGTTCTTCAACCCTTTTCCGGTCAGTAATATCGCGGTAAATGGACTGATAGGTTTTATCGGGCATCATTTTAGTTCTCATCTCAATGGCTATCTCTGAACCATCAGGGCGGATCATTTCCCTTTCACTCACTATTGTTTCGCCTTTTTTAAGTAAGTCGAATTGAAAAGGGTTTTTTTTGATGTTTTCCTTTTTAAAGGGCATTTCCGAAATGCGCTTTCCAACAATTTCACTCTTATTCAAACCTATCATAGAGCAAAACCTCGAATTAGCTTCTATAATTATTCCTTCAAACGATCCTATCAGAATGCCATCAACGGCAAGTTCAATCAGATTCTGGAATTTTTCGATACT
>CAZOXJ010000317.1:0-3643 GCA_964583325.1 uncultured Lentimicrobiaceae bacterium | reverse complement strand
TTCAGCA
Source organism: uncultured Lentimicrobiaceae bacterium (assembly GCA_964583325.1). Taxonomy (GTDB): domain Bacteria; phylum Bacteroidota; class Bacteroidia; order Bacteroidales; family UBA4417; genus UBA4417. Next base: position 3,636 of record CAZOXJ010000317.1, on the reverse strand, counting down.
ATATCCTTCACTTCTTCTATCATTGACGATAAGGAAGCAGTCGGATCAAAAGCGCCTGAATAATGGATGGAGAGGCCCATAACATTTATTTATCTGAACTCTGTTTTTTTTCTGTTCTTTATGCAATCAACCTGTTCTTTTTAAAATTCTCAGCTTGTTCAAATATTTCAACATATACTTCGTCGCGTTCTACCGGTGGATAACCAAATTCGTCCAAAAGCAATATCAAACCCACTTTAAGGGCTGACTTGATATCATCACGTTTGTTCCAGTCCGGAAATTTTGCCTGCCCGTCAACCAGTTCTTTAACAGCTTTTGCAAGTTCAATTAATTTATCCTCCGGATATTTGAAATCGTATTTTACACACAATTCCAACAATATATCATAGAAAGCTTTCTCTTCGAAGTCGATCCCCAGCAATTCACCCGCTGAAAACTCCTGATGTACTTCCCATATTAAATTGGTAAGCTGTTCTGCCATTTCTTCATACACTTCACTTCTCAAAATATCATTTTCATCTCGCTGGTTGTAGCGTGCAACAAGCACCTGCATTTTTCGTGTGAAGTCGATTCCTTTTACCCTGTTAACTTTCTTTATTTCACTTATAACCTTTGCAAGCAACTGCTGCAAAAGTTTAATTTTAGTATTAGGCAACTTTATTTTGTCAATCTTAGCCAGGTAATCTTCGTCAAAAATGTCCTGTTCGCTTTCCGAGTCATCACCTAGTTTAAAAATTTCCTCAACTCCATCACTTTGCAAAGCATCTTTTATCATTTCGCGAACACGGGCATTCATTTGAGCTGTGTCGGGGGCATTTCCTTTGGTTAACTTAAAAACGATGGAACGCACTGCAAGATAAAAATGCACATGATCTCTTTCCTGTTGTGTTAATAATTCGCTACCGGTACAAATATCATATGCCGCTTTCAATCGTTTCACCAAACCCATAAACCGGGTTTCTAGCTCTTTGGTAAGCTGAACAAATTCTGATGCCAGATTCAATGTATTCAACTGCTGCAGGGTGGTGCCATTAAAATAGTTGCTGCTGTTGAACCGGTGAAAGATTTTTGCCAGTAAATCAAGGTGATTCCTCACGATAACCAGCGATTCGGCTATGTCCTCAAAATTATCTTCATCGCCTTTGTTGTATTTTGCCAACGCCAGGTTCATCTGCTTTTTTATTCCGATATAATCTACAACCAGGCCTTTGTTTTTCCCTTTGAATTTGCGGTTTACACGCGAAATGGTTTGTATAAGGTTATGTTGTTGTATCGGCTTGTCGATGTACATGGTATCCAGAAAAGGAACATCAAATCCGGTTAGCCACATATCAACCAGAATAGCGATTTTAAAATTGGATTTCTCATTTTTGAACTGCCGGTCGAGTTCTTTCCGGTTATCTTTAGTACCCAGGAGCTTCCACAGTTCTTCGCTGTCATCCTTGTCGCGTGTCATAATCATCCTGATACGTTCTATTGGCTTGATTTCACGCTTTTCTTTCTCAGATAAAACAGTCCCCTCTTCTGCCGATTTCTTTTTTGCCCATTCGGGACGCAAGGCAATTACGTTTTTATAAAATGCATACCCTATTTCGCGGGTACTGCATACGAACATAGCTTTTCCCTTGATGGTAGAGCCTTCCGAAACCCTGTTTTCGTAGTGCTTTACAAAATCCTCAGCAAGCGCCTGTAAGCGGTCGGGATCGCCAAGGATAGCGTTCATATTGGCCGTTTCCTGTTTGCTTTGCTCAATCTGGTATTCATTTGCGCCGGCAACGGCAACTTCTTCGTAATAGCGTTCTATCTTTTCCAGTTCACCGTTCCTGAGCGCTATTTTTGCTGCCCTGCCTTCATAAACTATCCGTACCGTTATTTCATCTTTTACCGATTCTGTCATGGTATAGGCATCCACCACTTTGCCAAACACATCAAGTGTAGCATCGATGGGTGTACCCGTAAATCCTACAAAAGTTGCATTTGGCAGCGAGTCGTGAAGGTATTTGGCAAAACCATACGTTTTTGTAACGCTTTTTGTTGCCTGGTTTACTTTTACCTTTTGATCAAGGTTCACCTGGCTGCGGTGTGCCTCGTCCGAAATGCAGATTACATTATCCCGGTCGGTGAGCAGTTCAGTATCTTCGGTAAACTTATGAATGGTAGTCAGGAAGACGCCCCCGCTCTGCCTGCCTTGTATCAGTTCGCGAAGATGTGCCCGGCTTTCGACACTCATTACGGTATTGTCGCCGATAAATTTTTTAGCATTGGTAAACTGCCCGGCTAACTGGTCGTCCAGATCGGTACGATCGGTTATCATAATAATGGTCGGACTTTCGAAATGGGTACTTTTCATCAGCAATCGCGCCAGGTAAAGCATGGTAAAGCTTTTCCCGCAACCGGTTGCCCCGAAATAGGTTCCGCCTTTACCATTTCCTTTGGGCTTTTGTGCCTTTTTTATCGTATCGTAAAGCCGCCTTGAAGCATAATATTGTGGATAACGGCAAACAATTTTTTCGTTTTTCTTCGAGCTGTCGGGGAAATAGATAAAGTTACGGATTACATCCCGCAACCTGTTTTTGTGCAAAATCCCCTGTACAAGGGTAAACATACTATTAATGCCATCCACACCTGCCTGCCGCGCCATTTTGTTTAATTTGCCTTGCTCAAAATTTCTTTTTAGCCATTTTCTACCAAAACCTGTTTTTAGTTTTTGCTCCCTATCAACAGCTTCTTCACGAGTATGATAATATTCCCAATGAATTAGTTCTAAAGGTAAATGTTTTGAAGTCCAACTAACCTGACCTTTTTTGTGCTCTTCAATTCTTCTTTCTAAGTCATTGGTTTGACCGATATAAAATGAATTATCTGAACATTTTAAAACATATACGCAAAAATCACCCTCGAATGGCTTTGGCGCAGGCAGGTCTTTGGCTAATCCTGCCACCCTGCGCCATGCATAATAAAACTCGTAAGGCGCAAAAAACGAACCGGCTTTATTGTTTATACCGTCGCTGATAACGCAAAAGGCATTGTATTTAAACAACTCTGGGATATCGCGGCGGTAGCGTACCGTTAACTGCAAAAAGGCATCGTACACCGTGGCTTCTTCACGAATAGCGCTTTTAAATTCAAAAACCACTACCGGCAAGCCGTTGATATAAATAATTCCGTCGGGGATACGTTTTTCAGCACCCAGAATCTCCAGTTGGTTTACAAATTTATAGATGTTATAATCAGGACGGTAGGTGCGTGCCGGGTCTCCCCAGAGCGTATCCAGTTCGTCACCTGCAATTTGAGCTTCCAGTCCGTGGTAATCAATTAATTCAATATGGATATCCTTTTCTTTCCTGTCTTCCCGTTTCAGAATAAAACCATCCGCCATCCAGCGCATAATGGTTTTGTTGCTTTCGTACAGGTCGGATGCGGGCAGTGTTTTTAACTGAAGCAGAATAGATTTAGCCTCATTTAAGGTCAGATGCTTGCTTTCGTACCGGGTTAGCAGATAGGTAAGCAAATCATCTTCAATCAGCACAGCTTCCGCAGTACGGGTAATTGAATCGCCATGAAAATGAGGATAATTTTCATTCCCCAGCAATTCAACAAAAGCTTTTTCTAATTTTTCTTCGGTGAATTTCATTT
>CAZOXJ010000316.1:0-3647 GCA_964583325.1 uncultured Lentimicrobiaceae bacterium | reverse complement strand
TTTGAAACAATCTTATAAACCTTATCCCGCCTCCTAACGGTTCGCGAAACCGGAAACGTCGGCCCCTCTCCTTTCACAGCCATTTCACAGGGCATATCGTTTTTAACCAATCCTGAAACTACAGCTTCGTAAACTCCGGTTGTAGGACCGATAATTTCAATCTGATCACCATTTGCAATTTCGTGCGAATCCATACGTACATGGGCAATTCCGGATTTGGCAAAGTAATTCGCAACCATCCCAACGTAAATTTTCCTGGTAGTAGCTAATGATCCATGTACTGCCGACCATTCGCCCAGTTTGCCGCCCATATAATACCCTTCCCAGAAACCGCGGTTATAAACAGTTGCAAGTTCGGTATCCCAACGCTCAATATTTTCGGGTGTAAATTCCCCGTTGAAATACGCACTCACGGCTTCGCTATAGCAACGGGTAACGGTTTTAACATATTCAGGCGAACGGCCGCGACCTTCAATTTTAAGTACCGTAACACCGGCAGCCATTACTTTATCGAGCAATTGTATGGTTTTCAGATCTTTGGGCGACATGATATATTCGTTGTCGATTTCCAGTTCTGTATCGCTTTCCTTGTCCTTAACGGTATAGGAACGGCGGCAATCCTGCAAACAGGCTCCCCGGTTAGCCGATGTGTTGTGGTTGTGTAGGCTCAGGTAGCATTTCCCGCTTACAGCCATGCAAAGAGCTCCATGAACAAAAACTTCGATTTTTATCAAATCACCTTTGGGCCCGCGGATATTCTGCTCTTTTATCTGACGAGTAATAGCTGCAACCTGATCCAGTGAAAGTTCGCGAGCGGTAACCATTACATCAGCATATCGGGAGTAAAATTTAACCGCCGAAATATTTGTGATATTACACTGGGTTGAAATATGGATTTCCAGTTCCTGTTCTTTGGCATATTCAAGCACGGCAAGGTCGGAAGCAATTATGGCAGTAACGCCATTGGCTTTAGCGGCATCAATGGTACGCTGGACTTCTTCAATTTCATTATCAAAAATTACCGTGTTCATCGTAAGGTAGCTTTTTACGTTGAACTGCCGGCAGATACGTGTAATTTTTGCCAGGTCTTCCAATGTAAAATTTACGCTGGAACGCGCGCGCATATTAAGCTTGCCTACCCCGAAATAAACCGATCCTGCACCGCCTTGTATAGCAGCCATCAGCGACTCGTACGAGCCAACTGGCGACATGATTTCTATTTCGTGAAACGACATTAACGGATGAATTTTGTGCAAAGATAGATGAAATTGAGCTGTTCATGTGATTGATTAATCCCCTGTATATCAATGTTCAGGCAAATAGTCAGGCTAAAAATTCCAAATAATTTTCCGGAGTTATTACAGTTATTGTTGAATTTTCGTAAGTTTTTAAAAATTCATCTGGGATTTTAGAAGTCCGGCTTGACCATTTAAACTCAAATCCGGCTAAAGCACCCCCTGATTCTTCAATTAAATCTATTTCTTTTTGATCGTATGTGCGCCAGAAATAGTAATTGCATGTTTTACCACTGTAATGGTTCCTTTTAAGTCTTTCAGCTATACAATAGTTTTCCCAAAGTCGGCCAACATCATCACGTAGTTGATACCTGTTGAAATTTGCTATCACTGCATTGCGGATGCCATTATCCCAAAAGTAATACCGGGGCGATTTGGATATTTCTTTACGCAAATTACGGCTAAACCCTTGGTGCGAGAAGATTATAAAACATTTCTGAAGAAGTTCAAGGTAGCGTTCAACGGTTTTACGATTTACCCGAAGCGTTCCTGCCAATTCGTGAAGTGAAACATCATTTCCTATTTGAAATGCAAGCAAACGCAGGAGGTTTATTATAAAAAGTGAGTCCTTAAGATTATCAAGTTCAAGTATATCTTTTAATAAATATCCATTTTTTATCGACTCTAAAACTTCAATCTTTTCTTCGGTATTTTCAGCTAAAACCACTTGTGGATAAAGCCCAAAGATTAAATGATCTTCCAGATGTTCCTTTGATTGCAGAAAATTCTCCTGTAATTCAGCCTGGGCAAATGGGAATAAAGTAAAATTTGTTCCCCTGCCTGTTAGTGGCTCGCCAATATTACGGTGCAGATCGAATGTAGATGAACCCGTAACAAACACCCCAACATCACCAATAGTGTCAACCAGAAGTTTGAGATTTGATCCAATATTAGGAATTTTCTGGGCTTCATCAATGAAAAGGAAATCGTATCCGGCGACAAATTTTTTCAATACCGCACTTCGCTGACTTGATAAAATCTCTGATACATCAAGGTTTTCTCCATGAACCAACAATATCTTTTTGTTGGTCATTTCGCTCATTATTTCATTCATTAGTATTGTTTTCCCTGTTCGTCGCGCACCAAAAAGGCCAATTACTTTGCCGGGCTTTAAGGCCGTAAGTATTCTGTTTTTAATAATTCTTGATACCATAGTGTAAATATTTAGCGTAATTTCTACATCAAATATACGAATATTCCGATAAAAATTTTGTCATTCAAAGAAAACCATATTTTTTTTGATGAAATGGAAGAACTATTTTCAAGCGAAGAATAACCGGTTTGCACCTAGAATAGCAGCCATCCGCGACTCTTACGAGCCAACGGGCGACATGATTTCTATTTCGTGAAACGACATTTTGAATATTTGTGCAAAGATAGAGCTTTTGAAAAAAACGGTCAGGGCTTCACGAGAAGTGAAGCCCTGACTGTAGCAACTTGGTAAGTCACAGCTTGACACAGAGTTGCGAACCTACAAGATAGTATATTATTCCTTTTTTGAGTATTCAGTCTCTGGTACTACTTATCGTTTAATCTATTTTCAGGTAAAAATAATTTAGAATACTTCTAAATTTCATTCATACGTATTACCTTTTTCTTTTTTTTGGATAAAGGGGTAAAGACATATTAACAAAAATAAAATACAAAACCAGAAACCTAAAGTATTGATCTAGCTGATATTGTAGTAAGTATATTTGACTATTAGCATTCAGTATTTGTATGCTTGAAATTATTTTGTGTTATTTAGTCTGTTATTCAGGGTATTACAAATATGCAAGATATAAATAATTTGAATTATTTTTAAAGAATAATATTGCATTTTCATTTTCATGTACTATATTTGCATGTCGAAAATGAAAATTATTGTCAGCGAAAGAATTTAGTTTAGGATACATCATCATCTACGAGTATTATACCTATTACACTTGTTATAACTACAATAAAATTAAGAGCACATAATCCAATTAATTACGAAATAGTATTGAATTGAAAACAGAGCGGAATAGAATTTTCTGCCCGTATAGTAAATCAAAGTTTACCAGTTTATAACCAGGGGTTAGCCACCCCGAGCATAAAAAAGCCTCCCCCGGAGGTTTATTGTCAACGCGAATTAACTAAGTACGAACCAAAACCGAGAAAGGCTCTGCAAAGAGTCTACAAAATTGCTCAGGAACCGCTAATCTGGTAAGCAGTTTTGACGGATATGTTATAGTATCATTAGGTTAGTGCTACATTCATTTACTGGTTTTAGTATGTAGTAATGCAGCTTGCGGCTGCAAATGAACCGGCGCAGGTTATGGCAGCCTTGGCTGCAATTTATTGACTGCGAGAGTGGAAAAGCATCTATGCCTT
>CAZOXJ010000315.1:0-3650 GCA_964583325.1 uncultured Lentimicrobiaceae bacterium | reverse complement strand
CGGAAGATGAATATCGAATATTGAACATCGAATATTGAATATCGAATGAAACCCGAAACTCTTCTAACCTGAAACTTTTTTTTACCACAAAGAAACACTAAGTTCTGCCTGAACCTGAAACAAGAAACCTGAAACAAGAAACGTTTCAATCCCGAAACCTACCTATAATACGCTTCCAAAAATTTGGTGATATTATTTTCAACACGGGCTATAACGTTGCTTACATCAGCGCGTTCGAATTTCTGACCGGTGATGTTTTCGTACAGTTCGATATAGCGTTCCGAAACAAGGTTTACAAATTCATCGTCCATTACCGGAATCGTTTGCCCGTCCTTACCCTGGAAACCATTGGCCATAAGCCATTCGCGTACAAATTCTTTCGAAAGTTGTTTCTGTGGTTCGTTTTTCGACTGCCGTTCTTCGTAACCTTCTTTATAAAAATAACGCGACGAATCAGGAGTGTGTATTTCGTCGATAAGGAAAATTTCACCGTTTGCTTTCCCAAATTCATATTTGGTATCAACCAAAATCAATCCCATGCCTGAGGCAATCTGCGTTCCGCGCTCAAAAATAGCCATAGTATATTTTTCGAGCATTTCATAATCTTCAGCATTTACAAGTCCCAGTTTAAGAATTTCTTCCTTCGAAATATCTTCATCGTGACCAACAGCTGCTTTGGTAGTAGGAGTTATGATCGGATTCGGGAACATATCATTTTCTTTCATTCCATCGGGCATCGGAATCCCGCAGATACTGCGTTTACCGGATTTGTATTCGCGCCATGCGTGCCCGCTGAGGTAGCCGCGTATAACCATTTCAACTTTAAACGGTTCGCAAAGGCGTCCGACGGTAACCATAGGATCGGGAGTGGCAATTTTCCAGTTGGGAACAATATCGGAGGTGTCGTCGAGAAATTTGGCCGCTATCTGGTTTAAAACCTGTCCTTTGTAAGGAATAGCGCGTGGCAGTACCACGTCAAAAGCCGAAATACGGTCGCTCGTGACCATGATCAGCAATTCGTCGTCAATATTATAAACATCGCGGACTTTTCCGATATAGGTGCTTTTAAGTCCTGGAAATGTAAAATCGGTGCGTGTGATGGCGTTTTGCATATGATCTGTTTTTTACTGAATTAAAACCGTTACCGGCTGATTTTTAGAGCTGCAAAATTACAAAGGATTTAAATTAAAATATGTTAAAATCCGGTTACTGATAATGATTGTTTTCAACAATGATGTTAATAAGTATGGATGCAGCTTGTGATGGCATTCCTATGTATGCGTTGATGTCAAAATAGCTTCCCCGGATCATTTTAAACATGCGAATCAAAATTGCATATCTCAGCTTAAAAATACATATCGTCCCTAACGGGACTTAGAAACAATCTGGAATTCGCTTTCTACCAATATATCGTCCCTAGCGGGACTATGAATCAACCAGAGATTTGCCTGCTACCACAAGCTACTTGTTTGAAAAATATTTTTCCCGACAGTCCCAGAGGGACTGGATATTGGTAGAAAGATTGTTCCCAATCTGAACCCAAGTCCCGCTAGGGACGATATAATTATCAAAGGGTAATTTTATTAAATGAGTCATTACTGGAGATCATTTATTATAAAATAAAATCCTAATGAAGAAATATGAAAGCTATTTCGAATGTTTTGCAAATCGGTTTGCTTACATTTTTATAAACTTCGCCTTACCCATCCTGCCATTATCAAATATGGTTAAAATATACAATCCTGCCGGAAGATGTTTAACATTTATTGTGGATGAACCCTTTTCAGGATAACCCTGCCATACTATTGAACCGTTGCTGTTGCTAATTGTAACCAACGATTTTGAGCACGGGAAATCGCAGTGTAAAACATCAGTAACCGGGTTTGGAAATATTTTCAATTCAGCGATTTCGCGTTCGCCAATTCCAAAAACACCGGGATTAAGCGAAATTGTTTTAACAGCATCTACAGTCACAGGCATTTCAGCAGCATTCGAAACGCGGAGGTGAAGCAGGTACTGGCCTGGTTTCAGACCGGTGGTATTCCATACAGCCAAGGTATCGTTTCGTTTTTCGGTTATAATTTTCGGTGTAATTGCGATCATAGTATCATTCTCCGGTGTGGAATAGAAAAGCTGGTACCAGTCCATATCAGGATGTATGCAGTCCGGAGCGCGGTCAATAAGCGCCCAACCAATTACCGGTATTGCTGAATTGGTGTTGCCTGATGAAGGCGAAGCAATATTGACATTCCACACACTTGCTTTATCCAGTGCAGCAGGTTCCTCGGGCAGGGAGGATTGTATGCACAAGAGAGTTGAATTTCCTATGGCAAGTGCCGTACCCATGGTGAGCGGCGAATAGGCATAAATCAGTATCCCGTTTTTTTCGCTGCGCACATATGTGGTGAGTGGAGTTTGAAACGCCATAAAAAATGTGGTGTCATTAGCCCACATAAATCCTCCGCTGCCATCAACAAATACCGAGGTTGTAGCAACTTCCGATGTTCCCATCGATCCTATTTCGCCCAGTATGCATCCTGTAACTGAAATCTCGCTTTCTTTCATTGCATAGAGGCTCCAGGTTTGAACGGTTGTGTTTCGCAGTCGTAAGTTTCTGTCGCTGAGGGAAGATGTAAAATCGGTATAAACCGAATTATTCACCAGCCCGTTCACATTCACCGGATCCTTAGCAAGAAACCATAATCCGATTGCGCGGATTTCGGAATCTGAAATATCAACATCCGAACCATTGGCAGGCATTAAAGCCCACATCACATCGGTGCAGTTTTCAAGTTTAATGTGGTAGTCTATATGGCTGATGCCTGGCAAATCAGGATTAAAGTCATAGGCTGAAACATCGCCGGCAGGAGGGAAGTTTATATGAAACACGCCTGTTTCAGGTACTTCGTGCCAAAGCAAAACTGTATTTGCATTCCTGAAATCAAGCTCACACTTGTCGCCGATTACAAATTCACCGGCCAGGTTGGTGCCATTAATCTTATACCGGGCTTTGCCTGAGAGCCCGTTTGTCGAAAATCCTTTTTTAGTAACATCATTGAATTCGAATACAGATGAGTCGGCAGCAACAATATTATGCGAAAGTCCGCTGAAATCGAGTGTTACATGGCTGAACTTTACTTTTCCGGCACCGGCTGCAAGTATAGTTCTCTGGTAAAAATACAGCTGTGGGATGTAAAGAGTAGATGAATCGGCGGTGATTTCGGCTGTTTCGCCCCACACATACAAATCGCCCAACAATGTAACATCGGCATTTTTAAACCGGAGTATGCCGTCGCCAAAAACCAGTATATCGACCGTACATAGCCACTCTCCGGTAATAATCAGCGAATCGCCGGGCGTAGCGCCGATAATGAGTATGCTGTCACTTTCGGGTGATTTGCCGAGATGCTGGTTTGGAAACGAAGTATTCCTGAATTTTTCCAGGTACTGCTTAACGCCACTCTGCATGCCTTCAGCTGATCCGCTTTTTGAAACGTAGCTGCCCGCATTCCATGGCTGGGTTTTAGTTGCCGTGGAATTGAACTTAGCCGCTGCTTTTAAAAGTTCTGCTTCCTGCCCGAAACAAATTTCGGCAGTGAAAAGTAGCATCAGTAGGAATTGGAAGGTTTTATTTCGCATATTACAATTCA
>CAZOXJ010000314.1:0-3653 GCA_964583325.1 uncultured Lentimicrobiaceae bacterium | reverse complement strand
TTTTTTCTGCCAACTTTGCTCAAAAAGGTACGTTCATTAATGAATGAAGAAACCCTGCTCATTTTATCACTGGCATTGTGCTTTTTAATGGTTGTGCTTGCGGCATACGCTGGGTTTTCACCAGCACTCGGCGCATTTATTATGGGTTCAATTCTTGCTGAAACAACTAAAGCCGAAAAGATAGAACACCTCACCAAATCAGTAAAAAACCTTTTCGGAGCTATTTTCTTTGTTTCGGTCGGGATGTTAATTGATCTTGACTTGTTGGTGCAACATATCGTCCCTATTATTATTGCAACTCTTGTTTTACTTTTCGGGAAACCCGTATTTGTTATTTTAGGCGCCCTGGCTGCAGGTCAGCCGCTAAAAATTGCAGTTCAATCGGGGATGAGCCTTTCGCAAATCGGAGAGTTTTCATTTATTATTGCAACCCTGGGGCTCACATTAAAAGTAACCAGTGATTTCCTTTATCCCATAGCTGTTGCCGTTTCAGTAATCACAGCATTTACAACACCTTACATGATCAGGCTTTCGGAACCCGTTCACAAATGGATAGAGCGTGTTTTACCCAAAAAATGGAAAAAATCGCTGGATGCATATAGTGTAGGAGCTCAGAATATAAGTGAAATAAGCGATTGGAATAAATTGCTGCGTTTTTACATATTGAATGTGGTGGTGTTTTCTGTGATTATAATTACCATAATTTTATTCAGCACGCAGTATCTGACACTGCTGTTTGCTGAACAGGAATGGAACCGAATTATTTTAGCATTTGTAACACTCATTCTCTTGTCCCCGTTTTTATGGGCATTGGCATTCAGCCGGACCCAACGGCAGGCTTATGCCAATGTGTGGGTAAAAACCTCACAGCGCGGACCACTCATTATACTTCTGCTATCGCGGATTTTTCTTGCCGTTTTTTATATCGGATTTTTATTCGACCGGCTGTTTTCGCCGGCAATAGCATTTCTTGGCGTTGTAATTTCAATCATTATCCTAGCCATATTTGCTAGAAAGATCAAGACGTTTTATGGGAAGATCGAATTGCGGTTCCTGACTAATTTTCATGAACGCGAAACACTGGCTGAGAATAATCCTGACATTTTAACTCCCTGGGATACACACATTACCACTATTGAGTTAAACGCACAGTCGCCCTATATTGGCAAAACACTTTTCGAATCGCAGATAAGAGAAGAATTTGGTGTAAACATCGCAGTAATCGAGCGTGGTGATTATGTTATTAATGTCCCGAACCGGCATGAGCATCTTTATCCCTACGATACGCTTTATGTAATCGGGACTGATGAGCAACTTAAAAAATTTGAACTGCACCTCGATTCCGTGCCGGCTGAATCCCATATTCTGGATACAAAGCGAAAAGTATCCCTTCATCATTTTACGATAAGCACAAATTCGGATATTGTAGGAAAAACCATTCGCGAATCGCGCATTCGCGAACGATCCAAAGGACTTGTGGTAGGCATCGAACGGAACGGACAGCGTATTATTAATCCCGAATCGGATCTTTCGTTCGAAGAAAATGATAAAGTATGGCTGGTAGGAAACGAAAAACGTATCATGGTATTAATTAAAGAATTAGCCGTTTAAACTACCGGAAAACATCATGTATAAAAATATGCGAAACAAGGGTATTGCATATTCATCTTCATTTAAAGTTAACTCATTATCCACTCATTATCCAGTACTTGCTCATGAAAACACGATTCATCTTTCTTTTATTTACACTCTTAACTTTTAGCTCTTTTGGGCAGGTAACTTTTGAAAAAGGCTATTTTATCAACAACGAAAATCAGAGGATTGAATGTTTGATAAAAAATTACGACTCGTATCTAAATCCCAAAGAATTTGAGTATAAACTTAATGAAATCGCACTGCCTGAAAAAGGCAACCTAATGAATGTAAAAGAGTTTGGCATTATCGGGTCATCCAGATTTGTAAGGGCAGATGTAAAAATTGATGTTTCGTCCTGGGAAATGGATAAGCTTTCGAAAGTCCGCGATCCTGAATGGTCGGAGCGTCGTTTATTTTTAAAAGTGCTGGTTGAAGGCAAAGCAACTTTGTATTTATATAATGGCGATGAATTATACCGTTTTTTCTATTCGGTGGGTGACACAACAATCAGGCAATTGATTTACAAAGAATACAGTACCGATAATACTCGTATTGCTGTGAACCGCAAGTTTCGCGAACAATTATGGATAAACATGAGGTGTGAAAACGCAAAAATGAGCTCTGTCGAAAATTTAGACTTCAAAAAGGCTGTACTTGAAAAATATTTCAAAAACTATAACGATTGCAACAGCGGTTCATCCAATGTTTATGTTCCGAGAGACAAAAAGAAATCCGTTCATCTGAGGCTTACGCCCGGAATCAGTTTTTTCTCAGTTTTGGTATCGGACAGTTTTTATGAAATTTATAATGCAGAGTTTAAAAACAAATTAAATTTCAGAATCGGTATGGAAACCGAATACATACTGCCTTTTAACAAAAACAAGTGGGGTATTATTTTCGAACCAACCTATCAGCATATCGCCTCCGAACAACAAGCTGGCACAGCTACCGCAACTATAAATTATAATTCCCTTGAATTTACGTTAGGGCTCCGTTACCATTTCTTCCTGAAAAACGAATTGAAATTATTCGCAAACGCCTTTTATACACCTGGTTACAGCATAGATTTTAATTCCACAATAACATACGATTACCCTTTTGCAACTCCTTTGGAAATAAAGACCAAATACGCTTTTGCTTTTGGAAGTGGAATTGGGTACAAGAAACTGAGCGCCGAAATAAGGTATTATTCGCAACGCGAAATGTTAAACAATTTCTATTGGAATTCGAAATACAGCAATTTATCGGTCATTTTCGGTTTTAAAATATGGTAAATCAGGCTAAAATCCAGTTCAATCAAATATTCCGATAAGATTGACGGATTTTCATGAAGATAAATCAATTGATCTGTTTGTAACTTAAAAAGAATTTGTACCTTTGCACTCCATTTGTAAAAATCATACAATACATTCACAAATTAAAGTAAAACAAATGATTAGACAGTACGAAGCCGTTTTCATTATGACTCCCGTTTTATCTGATGAACAGATGAAGGAAACGGTAAGCAAGTTCCAGAAGTTCCTTGTTGACAAAGGGGCTACAATTATTAACGAGGACAATTGGGGTCTTCGCAAATTGGCCTATCCAATTCAGAAGAAATCGACCGGTTTTTATCACCTGGTTGAATTTCATGCTGAAGGTACGCTGATTAACGATTTCGAAATCGCCCTGAAACGTGACGAGCGCATTCTTCGCTTCCTCACCGTTGTTCTCGACAAACACGCTGTTGCATACAGCGAAAAACGCCGTGCCAAACGTGCAGCTAAGGCTGAAGAAAAAGTACAGGCTTAATTGTAACCCTTAAAAAATTAAAAAATGGCCACACAAGGAAATTCGGATATTAAATATTTGACTCCCATAACGGTTGACGTCAAAAAGAAAAAATACTGCCGGTTCAAAAAAAGCGGTATAAAATACATTGATTATAAGGATGCAGACTTTTTGCTCAAATTTATCAATGAGCAGGGTAAAATTTTACCACGCCGGTTAACTGGTACCAGTACCAAATACCAGCGCAA
>CAZOXJ010000313.1:0-3686 GCA_964583325.1 uncultured Lentimicrobiaceae bacterium | reverse complement strand
TCGTGTGGAAGACAGGCCAGCAAAACCGTTTCGTCGAAATCATGTTTATGTGTGACAACTGCTATGTATGTGTTGCTATCAAACGCAAGTGAATCAATTATCTCAATAAAATCGCCGTTCCTGGTTTCAACACCCGGCAAATTCCATTCCTCAAAAATTCCTTCGCGCTGATCGAAAACAAATGGTCGGAATCCCAGCCCGGTGGCATAGCCGGCTAAGGCTTTCCCGATATGTCCGCCACCGAATATATAAAGTTTAGGCAGGCATCCGATAGGCTCAAAATATATTTCCATGGTGCCGCCACAATGCATTTTCAGATCGTCTTCGAGGTGAAAACGTTTCGAAAATGGAGTTCCTGTACAGATTATCCCGAGTGCATCCTGTATCGTTTGAAATTCAACACTTCCACCGCCAACGGTACCTTTTATTGTTCCATCCCGGAATACAAGCATTTTGGACCCGGCCTTTCGGGGAGTGGAGCCGGTGGTTCCGGTTACCACGCATAATACAGCAGGAATGCCCTGCTCAATAACTGTTTTCAGATCGTTAAAAATTTCCTGCATATTTATTTGGAATAATAAGCTAAATTATAAAAAAAATGCCGCCCTGTAAAGAACGACATTGATTATTTTAAGAGAAGATCCGGGTTTCACCGGGTGGAATCTGATAATCAATAAATTTATTGATATTCAGAGCTTTAGTTCATACCAGGTATGATTTTATGCTATCATTCCATACTGAGTATTTCATCAAATTCCTGCTTACTCAACCGTTGCGGAGCATAGGGAGCTTCCCTGAAAGCAAGGTTTCGGCTGTAGGCCCTGAGGTGCCTGTACGATGCGCTAAGCAGGTTATCATAAACCATTTTCAAATCTTCATTATCGGTTTGGATCATGCGTTCGCGGAGGTCGGCAATATCAGTCTCTTCAATAAATGCGCCTGCTTCAAGAGCTTCAATCAAACTATTATTGCCTTGGTTAACAAGCGTTTGATGTAGTTTAGTGAAATCAGCGTTTGTGAATTTACCTGGTTCCGTATCGCTCACAGGATCAGGAATTTTGTACTTGTCGAGCAATCCAAGAACGGCTTCCATATGAACTGACTCGCTCCGGCTGATGTTATTGAATATCGGAATGTCCCAAACTTCGCTCATGGCAACATAAACATCATGGGCAAGTTTTTCCTCTTCACGCATAAAAATTAATCCTTGTTTTTCAGCTTCTGACAAGGGCGAAGCAGGGATATCATTCACAGCAACGTTATTGCATCGGCCCTGTGCCTGCATAGATTTACTTGTATCGGGTACACAAGGTTCAGTGAGTAGTTCGGAAGGCACTTTTGCAAATGCAGCCTGACTTATAGCTAATGCAAAGGATATTATTAATAGAATCCGTTTTGGCGTTTTCATCTTCAGTTGGGGGGATTTTACAATTAGGTTTTACTGAGAATTGAATGAGATTAGAGGCTTTTAGTGGCCAGAAGTCCGAAGTCGGAAGACCGAAGTGTCTTTAAAAATGATTTTGTTCCTTAGTTTTGAAACCAACTCCATAAAGTTATTTGACATCAAAACTGATATTCATAAGTGGAAAATTATTTTTTTGGGTGTCTTCCGACTCCCGACTTCTGACTTCTGACAAAATTTTTATACTCACCAAATTAGCAGTTGAACATACAATTATTTATTACCACCTCTGTTTCTGCAACCTTGTTGTTTTTGACCACAACATTTGCCTTTTCCTTTGCCTGCACCCTGGCGGTTATCGCATACACCATCGTTGTTGGCATCCGTAAAATTTCGCCCGGAGGTTGAATTCCCCTTGCTAACCGTTCTGTTATCGCAAACACCGTTTTTGTCCTTGTCAACATAGTTTTTACCGGTTGTTGCTGTCTGTGCAGTAGCGGAAGCACTCAGGAACATGCCAACTATTGCCATAGCTGCCATAATTTTGAAAGTCTTTTTCATAGTATTTCGTTTTTTAAATGATATGAAGTTTTGACGATCTCAATTGGCGAAAGTTTAATTTGAACAGCACGGGTTCAAAAAACAAATTTTATTATCAGTAATACAACAGCTCGTGTATTTATTTCAGAAATTTAAATGCCTTGATTTTTCAGACTAGAAATGCCACTTTCATTCCACCATAACTCTCACTCCTTCCGAATGGGCCGAAAATTCAGGTGCATACATGCATTGTACCGAGGTAATTCCATTCGAGAAATCGCCTTTTTGCGTAGCCACCAACTTATATTCGAACACATAAGTCCCTTTCGGGAGGTAGGAAATAAAGAAGTTGGTTGACGCATCACGCGTTGATTCGTAATATCCCAGTCCATCCTGGTAGCGGTATCCTGAAAGAACATTTACAGGTTCAAAAGCGGATGCACGCATGTCCTTCAAATGGATATATTCCATATCACGATCGGAGCGGAGTTCAACACGTACAACAATTTTATCTCCTGTTTTCACAATCGTTTTATCAGTGACAGGTTCAATCACAGGACCCGAAGGTGTGTTTACTTCGCGGAAAAGCTTTTTCGAAAGGCTGAGCGGTGTTTGTGCCGGTGTAATTTTATCCAGTTGTTCGAAATATTGCCAGTACAAAGCACCCCAGGCTACCGTTGGGTTTGGATTGTTAACGGTAACTTTTCCCATTTCTGGTTTAATGGAAGCCGCATCCCAGCTGGTTTTAAAATATCCTGTTCCGGCTTCGGGTTTCGAACCGTCTTGTTTGTAAGGATCAACTTTTTCTGTCCCTAAAGTTACCTCAACCTGCTTGTCGGAGGCAAGTAATGAAGTTCCGCGGAGTAATAATGCATACACCGCTTCAGTTGTGGCTTTGGTGGTTTTCCAGTCCTGGGTTTGTTTTTGTTTCAGCAGCCATATTTTCATTTCTTCCACCGATTTCTGATCGTCACTTACCTCGTCGAAAGCTTCGATAAGCAAAGCCTGTGTTTCAACCGGTGCCTGGTACCAGTTCCAGCCGCGTTGTTCGTTGCGCCAGTACATTCCCATCTCCTCGTTGTGCAAAGCCGTTTCTTTCAGCGATCGCATAACCAAAGCAGCTGTTTTTTCATCACCAAAACGGTTCAGGTACAAAGCAATCATCGCTCTCATGTAATTATTCTGCGACTTCCAGTATTTTGCGGATTGCGATTTATAGTATTCCAGAACTTCATTGTTTTCCTTGCCAAGCGGGAAATCAGCCATAAAGTAAGTACGTGCATACAAATACTGAATGTCATCATAACCCAGGTGATTATTTTTGAGATAATCTTTACCGTCTTTTTTTAGTTTTTCGAAATTGATTTTTACCTCTTCATCCAGGAACCCGATTGCCTTTTTCAGCATTTCCTGTATCTCAGTGTTTTCAACCGGATTCATCACTTCCAGATAATAAAGGTGACCAAGTCCGGTTACGATATGCTGTGTGATATAGCGGCTTTCGGGCATTCCGCGGAACCAGGGCCAGCCGCCATTCGGGTTTTGCATATCGCGCAGTTTTTTGAGAGCCGAAGTTTGTTCCGAAGCCATACGGTTAAGGTCAAATAAAAGGGCAATACGCTGTTTTCGCTCACTTTCATTTGTAGCTTCGCGCACCCATGGACTTTCCTGCAGCAATACCGATTTCAGATCCTCATTTTTCTCAAGATTCGATTTCAGGGCGTCGGGAGTGATGGTTTTCCAG
>CAZOXJ010000312.1:2157-3721 GCA_964583325.1 uncultured Lentimicrobiaceae bacterium | reverse complement strand
TGTAATTTTGCACCAAACATTCACTGTATGAAGAAACTTATTTTTTCGTTGATCCTGATCATCCTTTTCACTTCATCATTTGCACAAAAAGGTTCATTAAGAGCATATCTTTCTCATGCCGCATTTTATGTTCCCGAACAGGGGCCGTATATCGAAACTTACCTTTCGATACTCGGCAGAAGCGTTCAGTTTGTTAAAACGGAAAACGGAAAATTCCAGGGAACGGTACTAGTAACTATGCTGTTCAGCCAGAACGACAGCATCAAACAATTCAGCAAATACGAACTCAACACTGCCGAAATTGATGATACTACGCACATTAATTTCGTGCTTTTCGACCAGCAACGCATTTTGTTACCGTCGGGAGAATATGATTTTGAACTTATTATTGCAGATAAAAATCTGGATCTGCCACCTTTCAGGGCAAAAGATAAAGTAACTATAAACTATAACTCTTCCGATATAGCTGTTTCGGATATCGAATTGATTGAGTCGTTTTCGCAGGCAACCGAAACTTCCGAAATGGCCAAAAGCGGTTATGACTTTATTCCTTACCAGGATTTATTTTATCCGCAAAGCATAAATAAAATCGCTTTCTATGCCGAAATTTACAACACGTCGAAGGTACTCGGAGAAGAAGCACAGTTTGTTATTGCTACTTCCATTCAAGATCTTGAGACCGGCATTCCAATCGAAAACCTTTTCAGAATAAAGCGTGAAACCAGTAACCAGGTGAATGTAATTTTTAACGAATTCGATATTTCAGAACTTCCTTCCGGTAATTACAACCTTGTAATATCCGTTCGTGATAAAGAGAACAAGGAAATTACTTCTCAAAGTATTTTCATCCAACGGTCAAATCCGGGAGTAAAGTTCAACACCAATTCCATTCAAAATTTATCTACGGAAAATAGTTTCGTTTCCCGGATGAACAATGCCGATACGCTTCGGGAATATATCAGGATGTGCGGGCCAATAGCATCGGCCAACGAAAAATTGTTTATGATGAGCAATCTTAAAACCGGCGATATAAAAATATTACAGCAGTTTTTCCTGAGTTTCTGGCAAAATCGCAGTGCTGTCGACCCCGAAGGTGCCTGGCTGAAATATTATGGAATAGTGCTGGGAGTTGAGCAGGAATTTGGCTCGACCAATAAAAAAGGCTACGAAACGGATCGCGGAAGGGTTTACCTGCAATACGGATCGCCTAATCAGCGGATTATTGAACCTTACACTGCGAGCACACTCCCTTACGAAATATGGCAATATTATAAATACAACAAACAAACGGATCTCAAGTTTGTGTTTTTTACTCCCGATCGTTCCATCAACGATTATATACTGGCGCATTCCACAGCTATTGGAGAAGTAAAAAATGTAAACTGGCAGTACGAAATCAGAGGCCTGCCGAGTCCGCTCGATACTGATAATTCATTATACAAAAGGCCTTACGAGATCAATTCGTTTGGTGAACAATCGGGCGAGTTTTTTAACAATCCCAGGTAAAACAGCCAAAATCGGAATAAATCACCCATCCCTGTCTGTAGCAGGCAGAGAAGATGAT
>CAZOXJ010000312.1:0-2057 GCA_964583325.1 uncultured Lentimicrobiaceae bacterium | reverse complement strand
TAACGTATGAAATTTTTATATCTGTTATTTCGTGTAGTGGCACGGTTTATTAGCTGGCTTCCTTTCCGGATGCTTGCTTTGTTTTCGGGTTTGCTGTCGTTTTTATTTTGCCATGTTATCAAATACCGAAAAAAAGTAATTGTAAGTAACCTTCAGAATTCGTTTCCGGATAAGGATGCAAATGAAATCAGGAAACTGACACATGAGTTTTACCGTAACCTCGCCGATTTAGTGTTTGAAATCATGAAACTTGAAAGCATTTCTAGAAAAGAGCTTTTAAGAAGAGTAACAGTTGAAGGTCAGGATGTTCTGGATCGTTTAAGCAAAAAAAAACAAGGTGTGGTAGTGGTGATGAGTCACAGCGGAAACTGGGAATGGATAAGCCAGAGGGTATGTTTTTCGGGTGTTGGATTTGATAATGTAGGTGTTGTAGCTATGGAAATGAGCAATACACTGTTTGAAAAATATTTCACTCAGATCAGGCTCCGGCTGCAAAAAGGGATTGCTGAAATAATTCCGTTCACACAAACCGCAAAATACCTGGCAGCGAGACGCCACAAGGCAAGCATGATAATTGCAATTGCCGATCAATCGCCTCACAAGGACCAGATTCAATACCGGACAACTTTTCTGAATCAGATTACACCTGTTTTTCTGGGTCCCGAACGGATTGCGCGAACGCTAAACTATGCTGTTGTTTTTTGCCATGTGCAACACATCGGGCATGGATACTATAAAGCAGTATTTGAACTGATTACGGATACGCCACAGGATACACCTACCTATTTTATCACCGAAAAACATGTAAAAATGCTCGAAAACGATATAATTTCGGATCCGGCCCCATGGCTTTGGTCGCACCGCCGGTGGAAATATTAATATTGTTTATCATCCTTACCCACAACAGGATAGATATCCAAATTGAAAAAATGCTCAAAGTCATCTTAATTTGACAGCTTTCATTTAAATTATCTCTAATTTAGCCGCCGTTATAAGACACAACGAGTTTAAATCTTATACTATCGATTAGTAATAACAATCAACTATTTATCCGGCTTGGCACACATCGCAGTAGTAATCTTAAACTGGAACGGCAGAGAGTTTTTACGGAAATTTCTCCCTTCGGTGCTTGCCAACAGTGAGGGTGTTGCTGAAGTGATTGTTGCTGATAACGCTTCAACTGATAGTTCCATAGAGTTTTTGCAGGATAATTTCCCCGAAGTACGTATTATTACCAACCGCACCAACGGCGGGTTTGCCCGTGGTTATAACGAAGCATTAGCAGAGGTTGAAGCCGATTATTACATTTTGCTTAATTCGGATATTGAGGTAACCCCAAACTGGATTCAACCGGTGATTGAGCTGATGGAGAGCGACAAATCCATTGCTGCCTGCCAGCCTAAACTACGTTCGTTTTACGAAAGAGAGAAATTTGAGTATGCCGGAGCAGCAGGAGGTTTTATTGACGAATATGGTTACCCGTTTTGCCGGGGCCGGATTTTTCAGAATATTGAAACAGATCATGGTCAATACGATGATGCAATTGAAATATTCTGGGCAACAGGTGCCTGCATGTTTGTTCGAGCTGATTTATACAAGAAATTCGGTGGTTTCGACAATGATTTCTTTGCACATATGGAAGAAATTGATTTCTGCTGGCGTTTGAAAAATGGCGGATATAAAATAATGTATTGCCCCGAATCAGTTGTTTTTCATGTCGGCGGAGGCACTTTGCCTAAAAAATCGGCCCAAAAAACGTACCTCAATTTTCGTAATAATTTATCCCTTTTATACAAGAACCTTCCCTCCCACCTGGTTTTCCCGGTGTTTGCGGTTCGTTTCCCACTCGACGGCATTGCTGCATTAAAATTCCTTCTGGATGGCGGTTTTGCTGATTTTTATGCTGTTATCAGGGCGCATTTTTATTTCTACGGACATTTTATGGATATTCGCCGTAAACGCAAACAGTTCAAGCAGAGCATGGTGCATGGCATTTACAGGAAAAACCTGGTAAAAGAATATTATATTAACAAAAAGAGGCTTTTCACTCAACTGGA
>CAZOXJ010000311.1:0-3741 GCA_964583325.1 uncultured Lentimicrobiaceae bacterium | reverse complement strand
GTATTTCAAAGCCGAGAAAATTCCGGTTGTGATGCGCTACATCGATCCTAGCTACCTGGTAAGAAGCAGTCCCGCTAACGCCGAAGATTCTATACTTTGCGATCTGTTTGCGCGCCATGCCGTTCATGCCGCAATGGCTGGCAAAACCGGGTTAGTAATAGGTTATCTGCACAATGAGTTTATTCATGTTCCCATCGAATTGATCACAAGCCGGAAAAAATCCATCGACACAAACGGTTTCGTTTGGAGCGCTGTGCTGGCGGCAACGGGGCAACCGGATCGATTCGAATAACTGAATCTATTTCTTTTATAACTGACTTTAAAATTCCTTTAAGCAATCTCACCATGTCAAAGGCAAGTAATACAGTCAACATTCAATCAAGCGATATTGTACCGGCAAAAGGTGTTCGCACCGGCCTTACAGTTGCTGATCTGAAACAATCGTTCCTTGATAACCTTTTATGCGGCATGGGCCGTTTGCCTTTAGCAGCAACACGGAACGATGCATACACAGCACTGGCCATGACAGTGCGCGACCGCGTTTTCAAACAGTCGGTTCAAACAATGGAGGCTTATGCCAGGCACGACACACGTATGGTAGCCTATCTCTCAGCCGAGTTTCTTCCGGGTCCACACCTGGTGAATAATCTTCTCAATCTCGGCATTGCTGAACTAACCCGGCAGGCTATGACGGAATTGGGTATAAATCTTGACGAACTTGCTGAACAGGAGGAAGAACCCGGACTCGGAAATGGTGGCCTGGGTCGCCTGGCTTCCTGTTACCTCGATTCGCTTGCTTCACTCGAAGTACCGGCGATCGGGTATGGCATAAGGTATGAGTTTGGAATTTTCGACCAGGCGATTAAAGATGGCTGGCAGGTTGAAATTACTGATAAATGGCTGCGCTTTGGCAATCCCTGGGAAATTGTACGGCCCGAAATTGCGTATGATGTTAAGTTCGGCGGCTACACTGAGCCCTGGACCGACGAACAGGGCCATTTCAGGATTCGATGGAAGCCGGGCACGGTTGTAAAAGGTGTTGCTTACGATACACCTATACTTGGCTACCGTGTGGGCACCAGTAACCACCTCCGCCTCTGGAAAGCTGAAGCTGTAGAGTCGTTTGATTTTTCCGCTTTTAATCATGGTGACTACTATCGGGCAATTGAGGATAAAATGCGTTCGGAGAATATCACCAAAGTGTTGTATCCGAATGATGAGGTTAGCGAAGGTAAAACGCTACGCCTTCAGCAACAGTTCTTTTTCGTAACCTGTTCGCTGCAGGATATGATTCGTATTCAGCTTTTGCTAAAGCGGCCGCTTGATAAATTTCATGAGAAATGGGCCGTTCAGCTTAACGATACACATCCGTCGATAGCGGTAGCTGAATTAATGCGACTTCTGGTGGATGATCACCAGATGGACTGGGATACAGCGTGGAACGTTACACGGAACACATTCGCCTATACCAATCACACGCTTCTGCCCGAAGCATTGGAGAAATGGCCTGTAGGTATTTTTGGCAAACTCCTTCCCCGTCATCTTGAAATTATTTATGAAATCAACGCACACTTCCTGGCTGAAGCAGGTGCCAGGTTTCCCGGCGACAACGCCAGGATTGAACGATTGTCGATAATTGATGAAAGCGGCGGTCGTTATGTGCGTATGGCTCATCTGGCAACAGTTGGAAGCCACCATGTTAATGGCGTTGCCCGTTTACATTCCGATCTGCTCAGGCAAACCGTAATGTGCGATTTTGCCGAGCTGTGGCCTGAAAAGTTCTGTAATATTACGAATGGAGTTACACCTCGAAGGTTCGTAGCTGTTAGCAACCCGGGGCTCACACAGCTCATTTCAGGAAAAATAGGCGACGACTGGCTTCATGACCTGGACCAGCTCCGCAAACTGGAATCCATGGCAGATGAAATGAGTTTCCAACAGCAGTGGCGTGAAGTAAAACTCACCGCAAAGCGCGACCTGTCCAAGCTTATAGAAGAGCGCACCGGTATTAAGGTAAATCCTGAATCACTCTTCGATATACAGGCCAAACGCCTGCACGAATATAAACGGCAGCATTTGAACGTACTGCATATTCTTACTCTCTACCTGCGCATTAAACAAAATCCACAGGCTGACATACCGCCACGCACATTTATTTTCGGGGCAAAAGCGGCGCCTGGTTACTTTATGGCTAAACTTATCATAAAGCTTATCAATTCGGTTGCTGAGCTGGTGAATAACGATCCCGATGTGAACAACCGGCTTAAAGTAGTGTTCTTTCCTGATTTCAACGTGAAGAACGCTCAGCATATTTATCCTGCAGCTGATTTGTCGGAACAGATTTCAACTGCCGGAATGGAAGCCAGCGGTACAGGCAATATGAAGTTTTCGATGAACGGCGCACTTACCATTGGCACGCTGGATGGCGCTAACGTTGAAATCCGCGAAGAAGTAGGCCCGGAAAACTTTTTCCTTTTTGGACTCAACGCATCACAGGTTCAGGAAATGAAATCCCGTGGTTATAATCCTCATGAACACTATCAGCAAAACTCAGCGCTTCGCGAAGTACTGGATTTCATCGCCTCAGGAGCCCTGGCTGCCGGCGACACAAACCTGTTCCGTCCTCTTGTCGAAAACCTGCTCTGGCATGATCCTTTCCTTGTACTGGCCGACTACCAGTCATACATTGATTGCCAGGATCAGGTAAGCACACTTTGGCGCGACCAACAGGAATGGACCCGGAAATCCATACTAAATGTGGCACGTATGGGCAAATTTTCGTCCGACCGGTCAATCCGCGACTATTGCGAAATGGTTTGGAAAGTAAAACCGGTGAAGGTGGTCTAGAGCCAGGACAATTGATAAAAATCCCAAATTCCAAGTCCCAAATTCCAGGACTCAGGTCCCCGGATTTAAATTCCAATCCAATTGATTCTTCTCTTGGAATTTGGAATTTGAGACTTGGGTCCTGGGTCTTTTAAATTCCTGTTTCCAGCCCTAAAGACCCAGGATTTCCAGCACGGCAATAGAAACAGCAACCGTAAATCCGAGAACGGTGAAAATACCTGCCAGTTTTTTCCCATGTTCGTAAGCTTCAGGAATCATGGTGTTGGATAGCATTACAAGGATAGCACCTGCCGCGAAAGTTTGAATGAAAGATATTAATGCCGGGGATGCATTTTCGAGCAGGGCGTATCCTGCCATTGAGGAAAATGCGCAAACTAAAGCAATAAAAAGCCAAAGCAATAGTATCCGGCCCTTTTTCCATGCTCCGGCAACCATACCTGATGTTCCGGCAATAGCTTCAGGAAGATTTGAAATAAATACAGCTACAAGCATACCTATGCCCACCTCGCCTCCGGCCAGTAAACTCATTCCGATAACCAATGTTTCGGGAATACCATCGAGAATGGTTGCCAGCACAATTGGTAATGCCATATTCTCGTTGTGCGTGCCTGTGATGTTTTTTCGGCCCGAAGCACCCATTCTGCTTATTAACAGATCAACCACAAAAAAAGTGATTGCCCCTGACAGAATTCCAATTAAGGACGCACCACTACCCAATGAAGATTTTATCGATTTAAAAACGAGTTCATAGGCAACTGCTGAAAACAAAACACCGGCTCCGAAAGCCATGATCAGCCCAAGCGGGCGCTTACCGATTTTAAACAGGATCCCGATCAGTCCACCAATGAAAAGGGAAAACGTTGCGATGAAACCCCATAAAAATGCATTTATCAT
>CAZOXJ010000310.1:0-3748 GCA_964583325.1 uncultured Lentimicrobiaceae bacterium | reverse complement strand
AAATCACGACATACTATAACAATGACTTTGAAAAAAAGTTGGATACATATTTTATGGCGATCAATATCAAGGAGTTGCTGATCTGCTTAGCGTGAATAGAAGATAATGATAATGGAAGAGTTGGGAACCGGATAATTGTTCTAAAAACGTGTTCAAATCCCTGAAATTGATAACAATTTTTAATAGCTTCTGTCAGGTATACTTAGAATTCGTAGTCTTTCACTAAACAAATAGGTTAAAAATTATTAAAATAACTCTTGCTAATATAAAATAGAAATACATTTATCCCGTTAATTATCAATTAGAGTATTTACTTTTTATTTTAGTTCAAATGAGGACACTGATTTTTTTAATTTTTCTGATCCTTGCCGGATCTATGCAAATTATTAATGCTCAAACATTCACCATCAGCGGTTATATTCAGGATTCAGCAAGCAGCGAAGTACTTACAGGAGCAAATGTGTACGACACAAAAAGTCAGAAAGGCACCACTTCCAATCCTTATGGTTTTTACAGTTTTACCTTACCTAAAGGGGAATACTCGTTGAGGTTCAGCTTTGTAGGGTATGAATCCCAAATTTCAACTATCAAACTTG
This sequence comes from uncultured Lentimicrobiaceae bacterium, assembly GCA_964583325.1. GTDB lineage: Bacteria > Bacteroidota > Bacteroidia > Bacteroidales > UBA4417 > UBA4417. The sequence goes on along the minus strand of CAZOXJ010000310.1, from coordinate 3,152 downwards.
AAAGTAACCTGGTGCTCAACATTCAGCTGAAGTCTGTGATTACCCTTCAAGAGGTGAATATTACCGCGTCGAGTGCAGAAAACTCAGAAACTTCGTCGAGAATGAGCAATTTCAATATTCCGATTCAACAGATTAAAAGCATGCCGTCGTTTATGGGTGAAGTGGATATACTGAAAACTCTTCAGTTGTTACCAGGAGTTCAATCAGGCAACGAAGGTACCAGTGCCTTGTATGTTCGCGGTGGCGGGCCGGATCAGAACCTGATTCTGCTTGATGATGCACCTATATATAATGCCGGGCATTTACTGGGTTTCTTTTCTGTATTTAATGCCGATGCTATTAAAAATGTAGAATTGATAAAAGGCGGCTTTCCAGCCCGTTACGGAGGCAGGCTTTCTTCCGTGGTCGACATCCGGATGAAGGAAGGGAATATGAAACATATTAACTGCGAAGGATCCATCGGGCTTATCAGCTCGAAAATTATGGTCGAAGGACCGATTTTGCACGACAAGACTTCCTTTATTGTCACAGGTCGACGCACGTATATCGATTACCTGGCGAGTCCGCTGATGCAGGGTTTTTCGGGTGACGAATATTCGAAAACCGGTTTGTACTTTTATGATGTGAGTGCTAAAGTAAACCATATTTTCTCACAGCGCGACCGCATTTACCTGAGCGTGTATAATGGGCGCGACGAGTACTACAACAACCAGCTCCCCTACGAGTACCTCTACGACGGGGTAATTTACAAGGAACAATCACAGTCGTCGCTATCGTGGGGAAATCTAACCTCAGCCTTAAAATGGAACCATCAATACAATGAAAAACTATTCGGCAATCTTGCTCTAACCTACAGCAACTATAATTATACTGTTAAGGATTTCCAGGAATCGATCATTCAAACCGATACCTCCACACAGAACAAAGTATATTCGATCAAATATTTATCAGGCATCCGCGATATAGCAGTTAAGGCAGACTTCGATTATATTCCGACACCTGATCATTACATTAAATTCGGTATCAATAATGCTTTCCACAATTTTGAGCCAGGTGTTTCGTCCTATAAAATTGAAGATGAGAACACTTCTATCAGCGACAGTACTTCGGGTGATATTGGCATTCAGGCCAACGAAACAAGCCTGTATATAGAAGATGATTACTTGATTAACGATCACCTGAAAGCAAATTTCGGGCTGCATTATTCAGCATTTTTTGTTCAAAGTAAACTTTATCATTCCCTACAACCCAGGTTTTCGGTTCGCTACCTGCTGAATAACGACTGGGCAATTAAAGGTTCGTTTGCAAACATGCAGCAAAACATTCACCTGCTTACAAATTCATCAATTGGCCTGCCAACTGATCTTTGGGTGCCCTCAACTGCTAAAATCAGTCCGCAGAAATCAACCCAGGTGGCAGCAGGAGTTTCCCGTACTTTCAGCAACAATTACCTGGTATCGCTCGAAGGGTATTACAAATGGATGAACCACCTGATTGAGTATAAGGAAGGCGCTTCGTACCTTTCGAATAAAATAAACTGGGAAGATAAAGTAACCACCGGAAAAGGGAATTCGTATGGTATGGAAGTTTTGCTTCAGAAAAAAGAAGGGAATACCAAAGGATGGGTGGGTTACACGCTGGCATGGAGCAACAGGCAGTTTGCTGAAATTAACTCAGGTGAACCGTTTCCTTACAAATTTGACAGAAGACATGACATTTCGATTGTTGTGATGCAAAAACTGAATGATAAATGGGACCTTTCGGCTGATTGGGTTTTCGGCAGCGGTAATGCTGTAACGCTTGCCACCATAAAATTCCCGGGACTTGACGAATGGGAACTTCAAACTTACGAAAAACGCAATTCGTACCGTGCCGCAAATTATCACAGGCTGGATATTTCGTTTAAAAGAACCAGGATAACCAAATGGGGAATAAGCTCGTGGGATCTTGGCATGTATAATATTTACAACCGGAAAAACCCATTTTACTATTATTTCGGTTACGACTCCCGGGGAAGTGTTGCTTTGAAACGGGTGAGTTTGTTCCAGATGATCCCTTCGATAAGTTATTCGTTTAAATTTTCGTTACCAAAACACAAGTAAGCAACTCATAGCTATGAATAAAACATTCGCCACCTTACTTATATTTTCCTTGTCATTCTTTTTGTTTTCGTGCGAAAAAACCGAGAAAATTGAGAATTTTCCGATGTCGCCGTCGAAGCTGGTACTTAATTGCCAGTTGAATCCTGATAGCGTGATCACACTATTGTTGTTTAAAAGCCTTTCGGTTCTCGATAACGCGCCGAACAAAAACATCACAACGGCAAAAGTTGAATTATACAAGGATAATATACTTATAGCCAGCCTTCCTTCAGCAAATAACCATTTTAAGTATGTTTTTGAAGGAATAATACCCGAAATTAACCATAAATACAAAGTTGTTGCAACTGCTGTAGGATACGAACAGATATGGGCTGAAGTTATAGTGCCGCAGGATGTTTTTCCCGACAAATTAAGTACATCGGTAAGTGATACTTTTACGTATGTTGATTATTACTATTCGGGCGATACTTCATACAGTACTACAGGTAAAATCAATGTCACTCTCACTGATCCTGCTGCAAGCCGGAATTATTACAAACTAAAAATTTACTATCATAATATCTACTACGAAATTCAGCAGTCGGGTGATACTATAACCTATATTTCCAATTACGGCCTGTATTCCTACAATAATAATTCAATGAGTCCGCTGGTTGATTTCAATTTGGGTTTCGATTTTTATTTCACAGATCAGTACTTTAACGGCAGCCAGGTTACTATTGATATTCCAATCATGTACTCGGGTATGGAACGGAGCATTAACGTTTTTGCAGAACTCATATCAGTTTCGGAAGAACAATATCTGTATGACAAGAGCAAGATGGTGTTTAACAACAACAATGGAAATCCTTTTACTGAACCCATTCAGATTTATACCAATGTTAATAACGGATTTGGAATTTTTTCGGGAATAAACGGCAATGTGCAAACAGTTAAATTTAATTAAATTTCGGAGTATTCCCACATCCGACAGAATTCCAGGGATAATTTTTAATTAAGCCCTAATTTTACCGGATGAATAAACGCATTGAACTACTGGCGCCAGGTGGA
>CAZOXJ010000309.1:0-3798 GCA_964583325.1 uncultured Lentimicrobiaceae bacterium | reverse complement strand
TCGAAACCGGATGCTATAAGGTCGGCAGGGCTTTGGCGTAATTCAATATAATTGTAAAGTATCTTATCCAAAATATCATATGCGGGAAGCGAGTCGCTGTCCTTCTGTCCCGGACGAAGCTCAGCCGAAGGCGGTTTCACAATGCTGTTGACAGGGATAATTTCCCGTTCGCGGTTTATATAATGCGCCAGTTCGTACACTTCGGTTTTGTACACATCGCCCAGCACCGAAATGCCGCCGCACATATCGCCGTACAACGTTCCGTACCCCACGGCAGCCTCGCTTTTATTCGATGTATTGAGCAAAATATATCCGAATTTATTAGCCAGTCCCATAAGCAGCACGGCACGTACCCTTGCCTGTATATTTTCCTCGGCCACGCTGAAAGGCAGCCCTTTAAAGTAAGGCTGCAACGAATCCAGTATCGAAGTGTACCCATCCTTAATGCTGATTGTATCGTATTTGCAGTTTAAATTCACGGCTAAAGCCACAGCATCGTCAACCGAATGGCCACTCGAAAATTCCGAAGGCAGCAACACCGCATACACATTTTCGTTGCCAAGCGCTTCGGCAGCCAGGGCAAGCGTTACCGCCGAATCAATGCCACCCGACAGACCAAGGATTGCTTTTGTGAAACCCATTTTTGCAAAATAATCGCGAATGCCCATAACAAGCGCATCGTGAATCAATGCAGTTTTGCTGGTTTCGTTGATCAGGGCAGGGAGTTCCGCCGAAATGATTTTGTTTTGCGGATCAAAATCCACCAAACATATTCCTTCCTTAAAAGCAGCGCATCCGGCAATCATATTTCCTTCGGTATCAATGGCGCATGAATTTCCGTCGAACAGCAATTCGGTTTGTGCCCCCACCTGGTTAACATACACCAGTGGAATATTGTATTGGGCTGTATTAGTGCGCAGGATTCCGAGCCGTGTTTTCTGCTGATCGTAATTAAAAGGAGATGCCGCAATATTTATCATCAAATCAGGGTCCTGCGAATGCAACACATCCATGGGGCTGGTCATGTACAAAGGATCGGGAACCAGGTTCCAGATATCTTCGCAAATGGTTAAAGCAATTTTTACTCCTTTATATATAATGCAGCTGAACTGGCGGCATGGTTCGAAATAGCGGTATTCGTCAAAAATATCATACGTCGGCAACAAAGCTTTGTGAGCAAGGGATTGCACTTTGCCATCGGCCAGCAACCAGGCCGAGTTAAACAGGTTTTTACCTTTTATATCCGGGTTTCGCGACGGAGCTCCCACTATGGCAGCAATTCCGTTGCAGTGAGCCGCTATTTTATCAATGGCGGCGTAGCTTTTATCAATAAAATCGTCGAATTCGAGGAAATCGCGTGGCGGATACCCGCAAACCGAAAGCTCTGCAAATACTACCAGTTCAGCACCTTGCCGACGGCATTCTTCAATTGTGTCAACGATTTTGGAAGTATTCAGTTCAAAATCGCCTATAATGTAATTTAACTGGGCAAGTGCAATACGCATGGTATAACTTTTATACAAAAATAAAGCCCGGATGAATACCCGGGCTTAAAAACAGAAAATATTTTATTTTATTTAATCAGCATTAAGAATGCCAGTCCAAAGAAATTAGGATTTGTATTTTCATCAACAGAAGTATTGACTTTCCCATGTTGGTTTTGTTTCCTGATCGGGAGCCGATGTTTGCCCGTTATCAATATAATCGACTATTATGTTGAGATTTACAGCAGCGTTAATTGTCATTTTTGAATCCAAAATTCAGCTGTTATATAAAATACAGTATCAATAAAATATAGCACGTCATTTCGGGTAAGCACATTTTCATCATGCATGTCTTCCAGGATAATACCTAATTCAGGATTGAAATAGTCATTATTCCTGATGTTTTCGAATCCATTTTGTGTCAAAAATTCTTTAACTTGTTCAAGGTTGGTTTCTGTGGTAATTGAAACATAAGGCTGTTGCACAACCGCATACAGCAAGTTGTTATCCTTTGTGAATCCTAGTAATTTGTAAGCCGTATCAGGAAAGAAATAATTATGGAGCAATAAGTTGTAAAAATAATCTCTCCAGGAATTATAATAAATCGCATCATTTAATTTCAGGACATGATTGCTGTTTTTCAAATAAACTTTTTGTTCAGCACCCTCACTTACGTATTGAGAGAAATCAATATTTCCAGCCCAATAGCCATTTTCAGAAATATAAACTTCTAATCTCTTCGTTTCTTGTTTTTTGTAGTGCTTTTCATTTTCAGATGCTGAGCTTGCCGGCGAGCCATTGCTAAGGTAACCGGCGATTGATTGGATAATTGCTCCATCCCCAATTTGACTCTTTCCTGAAAGGATATTTTGTAGTTCATATCTTAAATGGTTTTGCATCAGCAAAAATACGCAATAAATTGTCACAAAAAAAAGTATGTCGTCCTCATGCGGTCCCGGTTCGAGGGTATAGTTCGCGTGGCAGCAGGGGCAAAGCGCTTGATTTAACTTTTATACAAAAATAAAGCCCGGATGAATACCCGGGCTTAAAAACAGAAAATATTTTATTTCTAGAAGATTACAGAAAATGCCACTTCAAAGAAATTTGGCTTTGCTTTTTCTTCAACCGAAGTATTCACCGTATTTTTTCCTGTAAGGATATTGGTAAATCCGTTATTAAACACCAGTTCAGCTCCCAGTTTCGGACCTTCTTTTATTTTGTATTCAGCTCCTAATCCAACAATAAGCGATTCGCGTACAAAAGCAATATCATCATAATTTGTCTTTTCGCCGGTAACTACTGATCCGGTTTCAGGAGTGAACTCGTCAATTTTTTTCGATCCTATTTTAAAAGCTGTACCCAGACCGATGCGTCCGAAATACCTCATGTTCCCCATATCGTTGGTTCGCATTTTTAATGAAAGCGGAAGCTCAATGTATTTTAAAAAATACTCTCTGGTCATAGTGCCTGTTACGTCACCTTCCTTAGCAGGAAATTTAAGATTTCCCCCGTTAAAGAGCATATTGAATCCGGTAGCGATGCTATGGTTTTCGGTAAAATTAAATTCGGCGATAAATCCCCACGAAAATCCGGGTTTAATGCCATTGCTCTCGTAATCGTCAACATCGGGTTTCATCCAGCTGATTTGCGGAGCCGCTTTTAATCCGAAATAGTAAGGCGGGTATTGTGCGTTGGCAGCGTAAGTAACTAAAGTTAAAAGCAATACTAAGGTAATTTTGGTTTTCATAACGTTTGTATAAAGTTAGACGTATAATTATACAAATATCGTGCAAAAAAGTTTGCGCCTGCCATATCAGCGTTAAACTAGTTACTTTTATTTTAAAGTTCTGGAAACAAATTTGAATGTTTGAGATTTTAAACAAATTTGAATGTTTTTGTTATTATCGGATTGAATATTTTTTTCTCTTACTTTTTACTTGAATAAAAAGTAACAACTTAGCGAAGCGTCTCATGAGCTCCTATGAAAAATAAGCAATGAGCGAATAAAAATTCAAGGCTTTCGAAAAATGCGTTGCGGTTCTAATCAGGAGGTATTTTCTCGCAATACAAGGCATGAAAGATTTGAGCAAAGCATGGCATTTGTCGTTGCGGTGTATTGCTACGCACATGCCATCTGCACATACCTCCTTCAAGAACCGCTAACTTATTTTTCTGAGGCCGGTCCCTTCTAAGAAAATTTTACCATAAGGCAACATTACGGACAACGGTTTGGCTCATGTGCAAAATTTTCAGAGTGTGGGGACCGGCCTATTAGAAATTTCACAACAGCTGTTGCTTCACCAGAAAGGCGCAT
>CAZOXJ010000308.1:0-3807 GCA_964583325.1 uncultured Lentimicrobiaceae bacterium | reverse complement strand
AATATGCCAATAAAATTTACCTTATATGGTTAGAAAAATCTCTAAGCCGGCAGTGGAGTCAAGAATGGGGTGAAGTTTCATGCGCAGTATTTTTAAGATTAATTTAAATTAATAACCATTAAATTCAATACAATGAAGTCTTTTATTCTAAGTATGGTTTTTGTGTTCTCAACAATGTTAATATTTAGCCAATCCGAAAATTCAATCAAGAATTACAAAAAAGGAATCAAAGCCCTGGATAAGAAAGATTATCCACTGGCTATTAGTTACTTAACGTTATCTATTGATCAAAATCCAACTGCAAAAGCGTTTTTAAGCAGATCAGAAGCATATTATGCCATAGGAGACAGCTGCGCATTTTGCAATGATCTAAAGAAAGGGTCTGATTTAAATAGCCATGAAGCCTATAAAAAATTTAAAGATAAATGCAGATATACTCAAACAGCTAAAACAATACCCGATTCAATTAAAGCAAATCATCCTAATGTGATTCGCATTGAAATTACCCATAACAAATGCAGCCCGGATAGCACAATCAATGCTGTATCTTTGAATCAGGATGAAGAAATGTGGATTAACGAAATTTCAGAAATTGAAGATGTACCAATTTACACTTTAGTAGAGAATATGCCACAGTATGTTGGCGGTGATATTGCAAGAAACCAATTTCTGGTAAATAATATAATTTATCCTGAATATGAGACACTTAAAGGTATTGGGGGTACAGTCTATATCTCTTTCGTTATCGATATCGATGGTTCTGTCACCAGAGTTAAGTTACTAAGAGGTGTGAGTAAAGGAATTGATGCGGAAGCAATCAGAGTAGTGAAACTTTTTCCAAAATGGATACCGGGAACGCTAAACGGAAGACCAGTTCGTGTAAGATTTAATATGCCTCTCTATTTTAAAATAAAGCGATAGAATCTTTAACCAGATGAATCTATTTCAATTGAACCGGTGAATCCTAAACATTAAACCTGATATTAAGTAAATCGCCGTCGCAAACCACATAATTCTTTCCTTCAATAGCCAATTTCCCGGCTTCTTTGCAGGCAAGTTCGGTTTTAAGGGCAACAAAATCATTGTATTTAATTACTTCGGCACGAATAAAGCCACGCTCAAGGTCGCTATGTATAACACCGGCTGCCTGAGGAGCGGTCATGCCACGGTGAATAGTCCAGGCACGGACCTCCTTAACACCTACCGTAAAAAACGACATTAAATTCAGTAGTTTATAAGCTGCCTGGACCACTTTATTTACGCCGGGTTCGCTCAAACCTGCATCCGATAGAAATATTTCACGGTCTTCCGCGCTTTCGAGTTCCGCAATTTCGGCTTCCAGACCGGCGGCCATTACAAGTACTTCTGCATTTTCGCCCTGAACAACATCTTTAACTTCATTGGAGTATGCATTGCCGGTTGCGGCTGAAGCATCGTCAACATTACAAACATAAATAACCGGTTTGTCGGTAATGAGGAACATATCAGCGATATACTTACGGTCTTCTTCCGAAACGGGCGCGGTACGGGCAGGTTTAAAATCTTCGAGGTGGGTTTTATAGATATGAAGCGTATCAATAGCTTTTTTTGCGTCCTTGTCCCCTACTTTTACAAGTTTTTCCATTCGTTGTATTTTGCGCTCCACCATGCTTAGATCGCGGATACAAAGCTCAAGATCAACAATTTCCTTGTCACGAACCGGGTTAACCGAGCCTTCGATATGTGGAACAGTATCACTGTCGAAACAACGCAAAACATGAATCAGCGCATCTGTCTGCTGTATTTCGGCTAAAAATTTACTGGAAGTGCTTTCAGCCTGACCCGATCCTTTGGTTAGGCCGGGAATATCAACCAGGTCAACAGTTGCTTGCTGAACGCGCTGCGAATGTATAAGTTCATCAAGTACATCGAGTCTGCTGTCGGGAACGTTAATCTGTCCCATATGCGATTTCTGCGCACCCGACTGGTTATGAATTTTGGTATTAGCAACACAATTAAACAAAGTGGTTTTGCCTGTATTAGCCAAACCTATAATTCCACATTTCAGCGCCATCTTCCTTTATATTTTAGGGGTGCAAAGGTAGTGACAAGTTAATTGAAAAAAAAGCCGGGTTCCGGTTATGCAATAGGCGATCTTGTTTTCAACCTATTTTGACGGTTCTTTTTAACGCAGTAACCGTATGTCGTATTTATCTTCAATATATTTAAAATACCAGTAAAGCTTACGGTTTACATCGATACCATAGTCAACCGGATAATCGTAAAAAATATGATTCCCAACCACCCGCTGATACTTTCCCCTGTCGAAATAACTATTCCAGTTGCTTACGCCGATATGATTTTTTGTACGGTAATAGTCATTACTAAAGTCCTTGGATGGGGAATAGTTCATTAAATACCATGTATCAAATTCCATATCTATAATGGTGATATCGTATTCTGTACTATCGATTGCAATTGTATTATTTCGGGTTGATGATTCAGCTTTTTGTGAAGGTGAACACGACCATGCAAGCAAAAGGATCAACACGGGTAGTATCAAATTTTTCATGGCTATGTAGTTTAGTATTGGGTTAAAAATCATTCAATTAAAACATTCTGGCTGATAAAAAAGCTCAAAAATTATGCCATCATACCGTTAGCTTTCCTTTAAAAGAAGACTGGACGTATTTGGAAAAATAAACCCGCTTCCGGTATTGATTAGATTCGGAAACGGGTTGAAATTTTTTTGACAAAAAAGGGTGAGTTATAAATTAAAGAAGCCCAAAAACATATCTTAAGTCGGGCATTTTTAACAATTTGTTAATTCCCAAACTAACCTTCAACACTCTATTATGCAGCTATTCAAATAATTTACCTTGTTTCAGCTGGGCTTTAATTTCCGCCATTTCGTTTTTCAGAGTCACCAGCGTTGAGTTAATCTCATTACTTTGTAGGTTAGGTTCAGGTAGTTCCGAACTGATATAATGCACAAAGCGCCATACTTCGCGTAAATCTTTGAGATCAACGGAATAGGATTCGTAGAGCGGATTGAGCGAATGCAGGACCAGCCGGTTCTCTGTTTTCAGACGGTTTTCGGCCACTTTAAACATGATACCGTCGTTAAGTGTGAGGATAATGTATGCCTGGTGATCACGGATCAAATCCCAGTTCTGCACAAATTCACCGGTAACCCACGATTTGTCGGGAATAGGAAGCATGGAGTCGCCCGAAATCTGGAACGTGCGGTATTTGCGGTCGGCCGAAAGAAACGGAAGCTGAAACGTGGGCAACACCTTAATATATTCCGGATCGGCGAAACCGGTACGGTAACCGGCTGATGCTTTCTGGTTTATCACTTCGATGTTCTCCTTGTTTTTACTGTCCACGGTAGTGGTTAACACTCGAAGGTTACCGCCGTTCACAAAAATATCGTACCCGTGTTCCAGCTGGTATAATTCGCTATCGCGAAGTAAACTCAGGTCAACGGTTAGTAGGGTATCCACCGATATTTTGAAATATTTCGACAGGGCCAGCAAGGCTTCGATACCCGGTTCGGCAACGCCGTTTTCGTATCCACTCAGTGTGGAGCGTTTCATATTCAGGGCTACGGCGATGTCGTCCTGTGTGCGGCTGCGTCGTTTACGCAGGAGTTTGATATTTTGTCCGAAGGTTGGTTCCATGATTTTATTTTTTTTATTCCATCCGTAGAGACGCGATGCTCGCGTCTCTTTTCCATATCCAAATGCAATCCATTACATTTGGATATGGTATTTCCCGTCCCCACAAGAAACGCGAGCATCGCGTCTTTACCAACATGAGACGCGA
>CAZOXJ010000307.1:0-3829 GCA_964583325.1 uncultured Lentimicrobiaceae bacterium | reverse complement strand
ATTGCGGTTATAGGCCACAAACCTCTTGAGAATATTAAACTGGCCGAGTCAATACTGAACCTTGTTGCAATTCGCGCTGCCGGGGAACTTGAACGTGCCGAAGCCGAAGAGGCGCTCCGCAGAAATGAAGCACTGCTGGCTCAATCACAACAGATTGCTCATATTGGTAGCTGGGACCTCGACCTTAACACAAAACACTTGTATTGGTCCGATGAAGTTTATCGAATTTTTGGTCTCAAACCACAGGAATTCGTAGCATCTTACGACTACTTCCTGGGCAGGGTGCATCCCGATGACCGGGCTGTTGTAGATAAAACCTATGTAGATTCTCTTCGCGACGGAAAATATGGGTATGAAACAGAGCATCGCATCATCAGGCAAAATACGGGCGAGATACGATATATGCACGAAAAATGTGTGCATCAGCGCGATGATTCCGGCCACGTGTACAGATCGGTAGGTATGGTGCAGGATACCACTGTGAGCAAACTTTATGAAATGGAAATTCATAAACTTAACAACGAACTTGAACAACGTGTTATTGATCGTACAGCGCAGCTCGAAGCTGCCAACAAGGAACTGGAAGCCTTCAGCTACTCGGTATCGCACGATTTGCGTACACCGCTCAGAGCTTTGAACGGGTTTTCGAATATTCTGATCGAGGAGTATGGTTCGGCTCTCGACGACGAAGGAAAACGTATGCTTACGGTCATTTCGGAGAATGCAACCAAAATGGGACATCTAATCGACGATCTGCTTTCATTTGCCCGGTTGGGACGCATTGAAATAGTGCCTTCGCCAATCAATATGAAATCAATGGCAGCGGCTGTTTATAAAGAACTTGTTCCTGAAACTGACAAAGATAAAATCAGGTTTACACTCGGCAATATTCCACCTGCACTCGGCGATTCATCCATGATAAAACAAGTATGGGTAAATTTAATAGGGAATGCAATCAAGTTCACTTCGAAAAAAAATATCAGGCTAATTGAAGTGGGCGTTATAAGCGGAGAAAATGAGAATATATATTACGTGAAGGACAACGGTGCCGGTTTTGAAATGGCTCATGCAACAAAATTATTCGGCGTTTTCCAGCGTTTGCACACCTTGAAAGATTTTGACGGAATTGGCGCCGGGCTAGCCATTGTGCGCCGCATTATTTTACGACATAACGGACGTGTTTGGGCCGAAGGAATAGTTAGCGAAGGAGCAACTTTTTATTTTGCACTGCCCTTACATAAATAATTGCCTGATAAACAGGGCTAAAATTTCCTGCATTAATTTAAGATTGCAGATATTGCCACCGTCACTATCACTCAAATAATAATGCAGATGAACATGGTACCGGAATTAACAGGATTAAACATCAATCTACAGGAATTTGTCGGATTAACACATGCACAAGTTTTTTGATAAACAACCTGAATTTGTGCAGCATCTCCATTAACAAATTTTTATTTTTATTGCTTGCGAAAATTTTTACAATGAAAAAGCGAAACAGTAATCCGGAAAATTCAACCGGACTTCGCCGAAGGGCTGAGGAACAAATGAGGTCGGGAAAATCGGAAATAAATCAAAATATGTCAGAAGCTGATATGCTGAAATTAATTCACGAGTTGAAGGTTTATCAGATTGAAGTGGAAATGAAAAACGAAGAGCTGACTCTTGCCAATGAAACAGCAAGGGCAGCTACTGAAAAATATGAGGAGCTTTATGATTTGGCCCCTTCGGGATATTATACTTTGTCGCGCGATGGAAGTATTCTGGAAATGAACCTCCGTGGCGCACAGATGCTTGGCAAAGAAAGAACCTTGCTGCTAAACAGCCGGTTTGGTTTTTTTATCAAAGAAGATTCGCGTGGTGTTTTTGCGGATTTTCTGGATGAAGTATTTCAAGGCAAACGCGATGTTAATTGCGATCTTCCCCTTTTTCCCAAAGGCGATATCAGCTTGCATGTTCATCTTACAGGCATTATGTCCGATACAAAGGAGCAATGCCGGGTAACTGCAATTGATATTACCGAACGAAAAAATGCCGAGGATGATCTACGGAAAAATCTGGCAAAATACAAAGTCCTGATTGATACCTTTCCAATTGCCATTACCATCAGCGATCCGGCAGGTAAAATTATCGAAACCAACGAAAAAGCATTGGAACTGCTTGGATTATCAAGGGAAGAGCATTTAAAAAGAAAGCTCAAAGGAGAGGAATGGACGATTATCAAACCCGATGGCACAATTTTTCCGCAGGATGAATACGCAAGTGTTAAAGCGTTGAAAGAAAACAGGCTTGTGGAAAATGTTGAAATGGGAATAGTAAAAGCAGGGGAGGAGATAACCTGGTTAAATGTTACGGCTGCCCCCATTCCTATTGAAGACCACGGAGTATTAATTGCATACAACGATATAACCGAACGCAAGCATAATTTGGAAAAACTGATTAAAAATGAAGAACGCTATGCGCTTATTATCGAAGCTTCGGAACAAGGGATATGGGATTGGAACGTTGAAACCAACGAAGTTTTTTATTCAGAGCAATGGAAAAAACAAATCGGATATAACGATAATGAGTTAAAAAACGAATTCAATACATGGGTTGAACATCTTCACCCCGACGAAAAGGAATACTGCCAGAATGCTGTTATTTCTTATCTTAACCATCCTGTTGAGCATTTTATCCTCGATTTCAGGTTTCGCCATAAGGATGGAAGTTATCGGTGGATACACAATAAAGCTGCTTCAATAAAAAACAAGGAAGGCAAGGTTATTCGCCTGTTTGGCACGCATACTGATTTTACAGAGAGTAAACTGTCAGAAGCCATTTTTAAGGAAATTGTCGAAAAAAATCCAATGTCAATCCAGATATTGAATATGGAAGGTTATCCTATCCAGGTAAATCCGGCGCATACCAAACTTTTTGGGGTTGAGCCTCCAACTGACTATTCAGTTTTTAAAGACAATCAGTTATTATCACTCGGATTCGACAAATTGTTTGATCGGATTAAAAAAGGAGAAGTCGTTTTCTTTCCTGATTCATATTACAATGTTCTGGATGTCGATCCCTCATTTCCTGATTCTCCGGCATGGGTTAAGGCGCTTGGCTTCACATTAAATGATAATAATGGAAATCCCAGTAAAATAGTTTTGATGCACGAAAACATTACTGAGCGCAAAAATGCAGAAGCATTATTAAATGATATTATTGAAAATAATCCGATGTCAATTCAAATAGTTGATATGGAAGGATATACATTAAGAGGGAATCCTGCATTTGTTCAACTCTTTGGTTCGGCTCCTCCCCCTGAATTTTCAATTTTTGAAGATTTACAGAGTAAGAGTGCTGAATTGGCAAATCTGGTTTCCCGGGTCAAAAATGGCGAAATTGTTCATTTACCTGACGTTTATTTCAATGCACATGATGCCGTTGCCGAAGCACCCGATATTCCACTATGGATTCGCGCAATGATATTTCCATTGAAAAATAGTGCAGGTAAGCCTGAACGTTTTGTTTTTATGCACGAAAACATTACCGAGCGCAAACTGTATGAAGCTGAAATTCATAAATTTAATGAAGAGCTTGAGCAACGTGTTACGGATCGTACTGCACAGCTCGAAGCTGCCAACAAAGAACTGGAAGCTTTCAGCTACTCCGTATCACACGATTTGCGTACGCCGCTCAGAGCTTTAAACGGATTTGCTACTATTCTTACCGAAGACTATTCAATAGTTCTCGACGATGAAGGGAAGCGCTTACTTGCGGTCATTTCGGAAAATGCGACCAAAATGGGTTATCTGATCGATGACCTGCTTTCTTTTTCGCGATTAGGACG
>CAZOXJ010000306.1:0-3894 GCA_964583325.1 uncultured Lentimicrobiaceae bacterium | reverse complement strand
ATCAGTGACGATAAGCTGAAAGAGCAGAGGAGTAAGCTTTATTAGTAAAGATTCGTTCTTATCTACTGATTATATCAGGCTTAAATCTTATTTTATACTAAGATTGAGTTACTATCGGTGATTTAATAAACTTCATCATGGGTACCTATGTCAATGAAAATAGCTTTTTTGGGTTTATTATTTGTAAAATAGAATACTACCCTCAGGTTAAATCCTACCGAAAAGCCCCATAAATCCTTTAATTTCCCAGAAAGTTTATGTGTTTTCAATTTAGCATCAAATGGGTCAGCCACAAATAACTCCAATCTTTCCCAAAACTCACGTTCTGACTCAGTATTTTTGAGCCTTTTATTGAAAACTTTTCTAAACGAACTGCTGAATGCAACTTCCATTATAACATTGCTTTCAATTCATTAATATCAGAGGAAAATACCAACTTCCCTGCTTTTTTTTCATCCTCTGACTTTTTGCGATTTACAAGAATTTCTGTTCTGCGTGAATCAGCAATATTGTGTTCCAGAAGAGTTTTGATTTCCAACCTTTCTTCAAGAGAAAGACTGTAAATGGATTCAATAATACTACTGAATTTCAATGCTTGCGCTTTCATGATAAAATGTTTAACACAAAGATAACTATTATTCCTAAAGAGTGGTTTGCAACGGGATTTTTAAACTTTACTTTACGATATGAATATAGAAAAGGGGTTAACCTATAAACACATATTGTCGAATGCAGATATAGTTTGTCCCAGCAATCAATTCTCTTTCCCTGCTGAAAAAATAAATTCAATAGGATTATCCAGTTCGTACAAAATCCGGTATGCGTCAGTTTCTTTTATGCAAAAGGGTTCAATAAGTTTTAACATTTCGATATACCCTTCGGTGGTCAGATCGCAGAAAAAGTGTTTGTAATCATCGGTTATAATTCCTTCGTCAGTTTCGGATATTCGAAGCGTAAGACTGCAATTGTCAGCTTCAATAAATTCAAAATCAGATAATTCGATAGTATTTTTTTTCTTATTGACAAGTTCTGACAGTATTTGAAAAAACATTGTTGCCTGTGCCATGTCAAAATCATTCAAACGGATGGCATGTTCGCCGTACTCATTTATATCACTCAGAAATTTTAATTTCATTTGGTTGGTTTTCTGGTTTCGGAATCTTTTTGAGGACTCATCGGAAACCTGATACTCCGGATTTTACCCTCAATATTTCCTGAAATTGTTGCAATCAGCGAGTCTCCTGGCTTGAGATGATACGCTATTTTTTGCGGGAAATCATGTTCCGGATTTTCAAAAACAGCATTCACGCTATCCGAAAAAGTAAGTCTGAAATATACAGGTTTATTACCATTCTGTCCTTCAACCAAAGGTACATAAAATAAGGAAGTGTCGTGTTGCTGTAATGATATTGTTTCCCGGCTTAACGTATCGCTGCCTTTAATAAAATAACTCTGTCCGGAATAAAGTGTATCATTCACTTTTACCCAGGATTCGGTAAAAATACTTTCACTTGTTTGGCCTGACCAGCTTCCGATAAACCAGTCGAGTTTGTTAAGTCCAGCTTTTTCGGGTTTGCGGTTTTCTGTAACACAACTGGCTGATAGTAAATTTAATACTATCAGCCAGATTGATATTTTTTTAATATTTTGCATCAGCATTTTAAAATTTATATTCTTTTCAGAAAAGAATTTACATCCCCAACTGGTTCATCATAAATTCGAAAATATACACCCAGTTATCAATGCGCTGCGAGGTAGCCTGTCCGCTGCCGTGTCCGCTGTTGTAATCCATATGCAGAATTACAGGATTAATCTGTCCGGGATTATTCTGGAGTGCTGCAACAAATTTCTTGGCATGAATCGGATCAACGCGGCTATCGTTTTCGCCTGCTGTAACAAGCATTGTTGGAACATTAATACCTTTCCGGATATTCTGATAGGGCGAATATTGCAGCAGCCAACGGAAATCAGACTCGTTTTCGGCGGATCCATATTCTGGAATCCAATAGCGGGCAATCAGGAATTTCTCGTAGCGCAGCATATCCAGCAATGGAACCATACAAATGATACCTTTATATAAATCAGGTCGTTGTGTAGCCACAGCTCCCATCAGCAAGCCACCGTTGCTGCCTCCCATGGCAACAATTTTCGAAGGATTTGTGTACTTTTCTTTAATCAGCCATTCCGCACAACTGTTAAAATCGTCGAAACAGTTTTGTTTGTTTGCCAGCATTCCGTCCTCGTGCCATTTTTCACCATATTCGTCACCGCCGCGTATTCCGGCTTCAACCACAATACCACCTTTGTTGAGGAAGGATGCATAAAATCCATAATAGCCCGGCTGAATTCCGGAGTTAAATCCGCCATAGGCTTCCAAAAGAACAGGATTGTTTCCATCCAGTTTAATATCCTTGCGATGCACCACAATTACAGGCACACGGGTGTTATCCTTCGATGTGTAAAATTTCACTTCACCCACTATATTGCTCATATCAATATTGGATTCGCGCTGGTAGTACAACCGCCATTTAAAGTTGGAAGGTGACGCAACAAACACTTTTGTTTCGGAAGTAAAAGTGCTGAGATACACATAAACTGAATCTTCTTCCCTGTCGTAACCCATACCTGAAACATTGCCAACTTCGGGCAATTCAATCTGTTTGATGCGTTTTCCGTTTAAATCGTATAAAGTGAGCCTGCTCTGGATATCAATTTTATCCTGGATAATGATATTTTTCTTCGTTACCGCATAGCTTTGAAGTACAGTTTTTCCTTCAGGAATCAGTTCCTTCCAGTTTTTGTATTCCGGATTTTTTTTGTCGGCAACAAGCAGGCGATAATTAGGTGCATTGTCGTTAGTAAAAATGTAGAGTTTATCCCCGATTGCCTCAGGGTAACAATTTGATTTTTTGCTTTCATAAATCAACTGGCCTTTCTCGAAAGTGCCGGTTTTACGCATAAAACAGTTGTTGGAGTAAAAATCGCCTTCCCCCGAAAAACTAACATCACTGTAACGGTTATCGTAGGTATAAAAACTGTTTTTTGCATCGGCTGTTGTACCTATAACCTGGGCTTTATCCTGAGTATCGCCGATTTTTATCCAGTAGGTTTTCAATGGCAATTGTTTATCAATGTCTTCCTTGCTGCGAACGGTAATATACGCATGTTCCTGATCTTTAGTCCACTGGAAACCAAAAGTATTCTCAAGAGGAGGAAATAATATTTTACCGGTACGTGTTTCAATAATATAGGTAGTCGTAATTTCAGCACCGCTTTTCTGAACGCTTATTGCTGCTCTTTCGCCATCGTATGTGTAAGCCACGCCTGAAGTTGAAGTATTTCCTGCAGTATCCAGTTTTACCGGATCCCAAATCAGTATTTTTTTACCATCCAGGATGGTATAAAGTTTCGATTGCTTATCGCCTTTTTTCTTCACTGTCTGAAATACACGTTTGCCTTCTTTATTCAGCGGACTTTCGTAATCGCGATCGATGTAAGCTGCAATATCTTCGCGAAGTCCAACGTGTTTTTTTTGATTTGCTTCGAGGTAGGCATTGCCATAATCATGCTGGGCGCGGGTCCAGTTAATGGTTGCCGGGTCTGCTTTGTTCTCGAGCCAGCGATAATCATCAGTAATGAGAACTCCGTGCATGGTATCGGTTACAGCCTGGACAGGAGTTGTTGGCGGGAAAAATGTTTTTTGCGCAAGCAGCGAAATCTGGGCTGCGAAAAGCACTGCGAAAAGGATAGTTGTTTTCATATCAGATTGTTGTACAGTTGTTTGGGATTATTTTAAATTTTCTTTCAGGAACGATTGATGAATTTGATTAAACAAATTTATTGGTTTGTTGTCACAAAGTATAGGTAAATCTATGAAATATGGTAACTCCCTGC
>CAZOXJ010000305.1:0-3904 GCA_964583325.1 uncultured Lentimicrobiaceae bacterium | reverse complement strand
TCGGCAGCAGCGGTTTCAATATCGCGCATATCGCTCGACACACCTGATAAGCCGAGCATACCGCTGTGCTTGTTCAGCAAAGTACTTGTGTATTGAATGCTTGTTTCTTCTTTATCAGCAATATAAAGCAATGCGCCTGCATCAATATCTCCGCAGCGGGTACCCATCACCAGACCTTCGACCGGAGTCATGCCCATCGAGGTATCAACTGATTTACCATTCTGGATAGCACACATCGAAGCGCCATTGCCAAGGTGGCAACTGATAATTTTAAGGTCTTCAATCTTTTTACCAAGTATATCGGCAGCGCGCTGCGATACAAACCTGTGACTTGAACCATGGAAACCATAGCGGCGCACTTTGTACTTTTCGTATAACGAATAAGGAATACCATACAGGTAAGCCTGCTCCGTCATAGTCTGGTGGTAAGCGGTATCAAAAACCCCTACCTGGGGAACCTCAGGCAACAGCTTGGTAATGGCATATATCCCTTCGAGGTTTGGCGGATTATGGAGAGGAGCCAGATCGATACATTCTTCGAGAGCTTCAATTACTTCTTTGCTAATGGCAACACTTCCGTTGTATTTCTCACCGGCATGAACAACCCGATGTCCTACGGCACCGATTTCATTCAAATCACCAACACATCCGTATTCTTTGTTGGTTATTACCCCAAGCACAAATTCAATACCGGCCTGGTGATCCAGAATTTCGCCTTCGAGTTTAAGCACATCGCCATTAGCCATATAATGCTTTATGGATGCGCCTTTAAGACCGATTTTATCAACAAGGCCTTTTGCAACTACTTCGGCAGAGGGCATTTCGAAGAGTTGATATTTAATGGATGAACTTCCGCAGTTCAGGACTATAATCTTCATTTGAACTTTATTTTAACAGAATTGAACAACTACTTGTATTCGGGACAAGTGATAGTACTACCAATGATTTTGCCGTTGGCATCGTATTTATAGAAACCTTGTCCGGAGGCTTTCCCTAAATAATTAGCACGAACCAGGCGTTTTAATACAGGTGATGTTTTGTATCCGTGTTCGCCGAATTCGTTGTAAAGGTTATCCATCCATTTCTGTAATTTGTCAAGTCCTATGCGGTCAGCCAGTTCGAACGGGCCATATTGGTTGCCCAGGCTTGTTTTCATTAGTTCGTCAATATCCTGAGCCGAAGCAATACCTTCCATCAGCATTTCGCAGGCTTGGTTTATCACTACACAAATCATACGGGTGGTAACATTACCCGGCGATTCCATAAGAGTGATAGGTTTCTTTTCGAGCATACGTACAAAGCGGCTCACGAGTTCAAAAGCTTCGTCGGAAGTGCGGGCGCTGCGAACAACCTCAAGCACCTTTACTTTGTCGGATGGCGACATGAAATGCAAACCTACGGCACGGTCAGGATATTGAAGTCCTGAAGCCAGATCTGATATCATAAGAGTTGCCGTGTTCGAAGCAAGGATAGCATTGCGGCGAACATATTTCTCCGCATTTTGAAGTATCTCTTTACGAATATCGAGGCTTGTTCCTGGTTTACGGGAATTTATGGCTTCGAAAACTATGTCGCAATCTGATAATTGGGCGTAATCAACAGTGCCTTTGATCCGCGACATAATTAAACGTTTCTCACCGTTAGTCATACCCCAGCGGCGAATTTCGTGATCGAGCATGCCTGCTATTCCTTCGAGTGCATTTTGTACCCGCTCTTCATTTATGTCCAGGCAAATTACTTCAAAGCCATGCTGGCTGATTGTTTTTGCGATTTCCTGTCCCATTGATCCACATCCTATGATACCAATCTGGTGAATGGAGCCATGCTGTTTAGGACTTTTAGTGAGACTGAAATCTTCCAGTTTTCCGATTATTTCTGACATTTTTGTAAAATATATTTGATAATGATTGTATTCTAAAAAAAGACCTTACCAATCTGGTAATCAACACATTGAGCATAAATGTGCTGAAATCAGGTGCAAAGGTAGAATTTATTTGGCGGTTAGAGAATGAATACTGTTACTATTTTCACAATGAACCTGTATTTTATACCTTTTATAAATAATGATATAACAGTATCCGGAATAAAGTTATTACCACACCAATTTTCTTAATTTTGCAGCCACAAAACATGGACAGCACAAGTATCAGATACAAGTTTAATCCAATGCTAACCGATACTGTTGGCTTTTACGATTATTGTATCCCGTTAACAAATGAAAGTATTCCGCCGGTTGCTGACTCGCTGAAAAAATATTACGATTTTAGTGTTTACAATTTCGTTACACCTCCTCCTGCTCCTAAAGAGTTAACAGAAACAATTTCAGTTTTCGGAAAGCATCAGCTACTGCCTGTTAACTCAGGACCGGTGGCAATAATCAGGCAATCAACAGACTGGATAACAATACTCTTACTGGTTTGTCTTCTGCTGTTTGCATGGATACAGACCACTTCGCAAAAAAGGTTCGCCCAGATTTTCAAGGCAGTAATGCAACCTCATTCAGTAAATCAGCTCGAACGTGAAGGCAATCTTTTCAGGGAAAGAATTACGCTTAGCCTGGGGGCTATATATTATATTGTTGGTTCAGTGTTTATTTTCCAGCTATTCAATGCATTTTACACTTTACCTGGCGAAATTGATAACCTGAGTTTTACTGCCCTGATTTTAGCTGCCCTGTTCAGCTATCAGATGCTTAAATCAATACTTATTTACACATCCGGAATCATTTTTAAAACAGCGGAATCATCAAGATATTACCAGCTGAACACTTTAATATTCAATCAGATAACTGGAATAGTTGTATTTCCTTTTTCAATAATGGCCTTATACTGGGAAAATACAACATTTTTGATAATAGGAAGTGTAATTGTTTCATTACTATTTGGTTACCGGCTTTTCAGAGGCATTTTAACAGGTATGGCCAATAAGAATTACAATTTGCTTTATTTATTTTTATACCTTTGCACCCTCGAAATTTTACCCTTGTTACTCCTTCTGAAAGTAATAAGTAAAATGTAGAAATATCCTTATCATTATTTTAAACTGTAACAAAACAATTGGGTAACGTGACTAAAATCAAGAACATACTGGTTTCACAGCCTGTTCCGGCAGATTTGGAAAAATCGCCATATGGTGACATTATCAGGAAACACGGTGTACGGATTGACTTCATAAAATTTTTTAAAATAGAAGGTGTCACCGTTCGTGAGTTTCGCGACGAGAAAGTATACATTAATGAACATACTGCAATAATATTCAACAGCAAACATGCTGTTGATCATTTCTTCAGTATCGCCAAAGATGTAAGAGTTGAGATTCCTGAAACCATGAAGTATTTTTGCATGTCGGAGTCGGTAGCATTTTATCTGCAGAAATATGTGCAGTTCCGCAAACGCAAGATTTTCTTTTCGGAGAATGATGTATCTCAGTTACTTGACCTCATAAAGAAACACAAGACTGAAAAGTTTTTACTTCCCTGCTCCGAAAACCACAGCAAAGAGCTTCCTGATTTACTTGAAGCAGCAAAAATCAGTTTCAACGAAGCCATTTTATACCGTACTGTTCCGGTCGAAATGAAAGAGGTTATTGATATCAATACTTTCGATATGCTTGTTTTCTTCAGTCCGCAAGGCATACGCTCGCTCTTTCACAACTGGCCCGACTTTAAACAAGGCGAGATTGTTATCGGTACTTTTGGAACCACCACAACCAATGCCGCAACTGAAGCAGGACTTAAAGTAAACTTTTCGGCTCCCAGTCCGGTAACCCCATCAATGACAACAGCAATTGATGCCTATCTGTCGAAATGCAACAAAAGATAACGAATTAAGACTTATACAATGCGTGAAACCCTGTTAATAGAAAATATCGACAGGGTTTTTTGTATCTGCCGGATAAGTAAAAG
>CAZOXJ010000304.1:0-3922 GCA_964583325.1 uncultured Lentimicrobiaceae bacterium | reverse complement strand
ATTTAGGTTATAAAATCCACATAATAGTTTGTTAAATGAAGAAATCACCTGGTCAGCAAACTGTCAATAAAAAAAATCACCCAATCAGTTTAGCATACTGTTCAAGCTATGTTGTGTTATTTCTGTTGTATTATTAGTCTCAATAGTCCGTTAATAATTTTCAAAGGCGTCAGTATCAATAATATACTAAATCAAGCCTTTGCGCCTTAATGTGCTGGTAATCTGCGATTTTTTGCTTTGCGTCATGGCGGTAAATAAAAATCTAACGGAGTATTGTAGTCTGTTTCAGCGATTAATGGTTTTATTCTTTTAATAAGTAGCATTCAGCCTGAACAATAAGATCGCTGTTTGATTCCGAAAGACAGTGCAATATTTTCTCGCAAACCATGTCCTCGTTGCCCGAACAGTACCCCTGATGCCGGCATATCAGTTTTTGATTTTTGTCGAAAAGCAAGGTGTAAGGAGCATCAGTAACGCCAAGTGCCCTTTTGAAATCACCGTTTGTGTCGATGTAGATGTCAAACTCCCATTCTTTCCCTTGTATAAAAGGCTTTACGTAGCTGTAACTCCCTCTGCAATCAATACACACAGCAACCAGCTTAACACCGCTTTCTTTTAGGCGGGAAATCCATGCCGACTGCATGTTTTCAAGATTATCACAGCATCTGGGGTTGTATGAGTTCCAGAATATCATAACCACAGGATGGTTCTGGCTGAATATATTGCCAGATTTAACAATGTTTCCGTCCACATTTCGGAGTTCGATATCTGAAATTCTATTTTGAGCTGCTATACATACCGGCAGGCAGTTTAATAACAGCAAAAGGGAAAAAAGTTTCATAATAGTATAGGTTTAACTTGTTTTTTAAAGGGTCACTTTTACTATTTGTATATGCATTGAAACGGTAATTTAATTTCAAGTCCCTCTTTTTAAGTTAATCATTTTCAGTGCAGTAAAAAGTCATATGAATTGCAATACAAAGTTAAAGCCGAACCTGAAAATAGTCTGCCTGATCAGGTGGCTGAATAAATTGAATCTAGCAAATACAGGATAATAGTTTTGCATAATTTGTAAATCCGGACAATAAATCACCTGATGCTATTAATATATACTAAATGCAATACGTGATTTTTACACATACCCATGCAACCTAAAAGCCCGTTAAATACCCTTTGCTTTTAAATAATAGCGTATGAAAACATTCGTTTCGGCTATGCTATTGATTTTCATTATTTTAGCCGAAAGTACAGTTGCTCAGAATAAAGAGGATATCATATACATGCATAATGGAAGTATCCTCCGTGGGAAAGTAACCGAAAACACACCCGGCACGCAGGTAACCATCGAAATTGCCGGGCGAAACAGGATTGTGGTCCCTGACTCATCAGTAAAAATAATACTTATGGATCAGCAGATACCCTCCCGGGATCGCGAAAACTATGCCTCACCTGTCGAAATGGCCGCCAGCGTGAGCTTTTTCGGCGGATCGGAAAATTCGGCTGGATGCAGTTTTATCACTTCCTACCGGTTTCCATTCCGACTTTCAACAGGAGTGGGAATTGGTAACGAATGGTTTGATCATCAGCAGATTCCTTTTATTGCCGATATTAAATACAGTTTCCTGAAAGGCTCGTGGTCTCCATACGTGTATGCTCAAACCGGTTATGCTATACCTTTGTCAACAGAGCCGGAGGGCGATAACTGGTACCACACCGAATATTACGGCGGTGTGCTTGCCGGAGCCGGTGCCGGTATGAGATTTGATTTCTCCAATCGTAATGCGCTGATATTTAATATAGGATACAGGTACCAGAAAACCAAGACCGTGACTGACAACGGGTATTGGTCATCTTCATCCTACCAAATGGAAACCATAACCTACGACGAATACAACAGGATGACTTTTTCAGTCGGCTTCCTCTTTAACTAGTATGGCGCAAAGCCGCTTTGCCCGCGACTCTTTAAGCTCATTGAAACCCGAAACCCTTCAAACCCGAAACTCTTCAACCGAGCGAAGCGAGCTCAGCGCAGCTAAACCCGAAACATTTTTTCAAACCCTCAATAAAATGAAAACCAAGAAAATTTTCCTATCTGTCCCCATGATGATACTGATGCTGTTGAGCTTAGTTTCCTGCAAGGACACTTCGGTCGAATACCGCAAATACGTGGCCAATGTGCCGCAGTATATGACCTATGATGAGATGCGTAAACCTGCCAAATCGGTGGCTGCTTTTGCAATCGAAAGTGCCGGTAAAATTTACATCAAGGACAATTATCTTTTTGTAAACGAAAAATACAAAGGCATCCATGTGTTTGATAATTCGAACCCGGCATCACCTGTAAATGTTACTTTTATTGATATCCCCGGCAATGTGGACCTGGCCATCAGCGGCAATTTTCTTTATGCCGACAACTACACGGATTTAGTGGTACTTGATATTTCCAACATTACTGCTCCTATTGAAACAGCCCGTATAAAGGATATTTTTCCGTATACCATTCCCGAAACTACCGAAGTTTACCCTATCAGTGAAATTGACCAGGAGAAAGGTGTAATTGTTGGATGGCAGGTGAAAGAGGTTACCGAAGAAATAAAAGAGGGCGAATCCTATCCATATTATTTTTTCGATAAAGGCACCAACAATTTTATGCGCACTGATGCCATTGGCTTAGGCGCGCCCTCAACTACACAAACTGTTGGTATCGGCGGATCAATGGCCCGGTTTATTGTTAACGCCGACGAGTTTTATGGCTTGAACCAATCGGATTTGCAGGTAATCAATATCAGTGAACCTTCGAGCCCGGTAGTAGGAACCAAAATTGAGTTGCAACGCATGGTCGAAACTGTTTTTATCGACAGCACTTTCCTTTTCATAGGCACACAAACCGGTATGCTGGTGTATGATATTTCAAATCGCAAGAATCCTGTGTACAAGTCGGAGTACAATCATTTTCAAAGCTGCGACCCGGTTGTGGTACAGGATAATATTGCATACGTTACCCTTCGTGCCGGCAACCGCTGCGGAAACTGGCAGAATGTGCTGGATGTAATTGATCTGCAAAATATTGCGAACCCGGTACTTTTGAAAAGTTACCCTATGACGGAACCTTACGGATTGGGTATCGACAATAAAACGCTTTTTGTTTGCGACGGAGCAGCTGGTTTAAAAATATTTGATGCCACCGACCCGATGCAGATCGATCAGCATGTGCTGAAACAATACAGTGAATTGAAAGCATTTGATGTAATTCCTTTCGGAAATATACTTATTATGATTGCCGAAGACGGAATATATCAGTATGCGTATTCCGATCTTCAGAATATTGAGCAGCTCAGTAAAATTCCGATAGGAGGGAAGTAAGGACAGCTTTTCACAGGATACCCGGCTAAATCACTCTGTTTGAAGTATAGCCCGTCGCCGTGTCGCCCCTCGCCAATCCTTCAGTGAGCGCAGACGAAGGGTCCATCTTTTTGTGCCCCTGCGTTAAGTTAAAATCAACAATTTAAATCAGACTCTTACAATGAAGCAATTACTCATAGCCTTACTTGTAACTTTTTCGCTCATAGCTTGCCAAAAAGATGAAACGCCTGTTAATCAAGGGAATAATTACCTTGTAGGTTCTTGGATTAATCCGCAGTACACTGATACACTTGTAACTTACACACGCTCCACTAGCCTGGTTGAAAATCAGGTTGGATTTACTTTTAAATCAAACAACTCCCTTGTTTGCCGCGAGAATAGCGGATGGTGCGGCACACCGCCAATTGTAACCGCCGATTACGAAGGCACCTGGTCGTGGAACGACTCTCTTGTTAATATTAAAACCAGTTATTGGGGCGGTACAACTGAATTTACATGGAAAATTATTTCCATGAACCAACAGGAACTTGTTGTTACTGTTCTGAAATACGGTAATTAG
>CAZOXJ010000303.1:0-3940 GCA_964583325.1 uncultured Lentimicrobiaceae bacterium | reverse complement strand
TTTCTCGATAAAAAAATCGATGATCAGCGCCATTCCTCCAAATATGGAAGCCATTGAAAAATAGGCTGCTTCGGCCGACATTACATCATACTTAGCCAAAAATTCGGCAATCAACAGTCCAAGACCTACACCAAAAAGTAAAAGGCCCCATTTGAGTGAAGAATAGCAACGGCCATCTTCTTTAAGTATTGATGCATCGCGGCCGCTTTGGATCAGCGCCATGCGCTCTTTTTTGCGGTACGACATATAAACAATGCCCAGAATCATTGCAAAAAATGCTACCGGAATCAAAAATCCTAAGTTATTCATAATATTCTACTTTAAATGTTTACTTAAATCTTTTCGCTGGTAGTATGACGTAACAGTTTATATCAGGTTACAAAAAAAGAACATTTATTGTAATTTTACGTTTAATAAGATCCTTCCTGGAAGTGAAAAATACTTAGCAGCCCCAAAACCTGCGCCTTTTACCCGACTCAACTCACTATCTCACATTCTCCTGTAACCTTAATCAAAAGTTTGCGTCATACTACCACATGAAAGAACAGGACGATATTTTTCACGTGCAGAGAGTGCTTGCAGGGAATACTGCAGCATATGCCGTTCTGGTCGAAAAACACAGTGATATGGCATTCACCATCGCCAATAAAATTGTGCGCAACCGCGAAGATGCAGAGGAGATTGCCCAGGATTCTTTTGTGAAAGCATACCAATCCTTACGTTCTTTTAAAGGGGATTCAAAATTCAGCACCTGGTTGTATCGTATAGTTTATAATGCAGCCATTTCGCATACCCGCCGGAAAAAACAGGATTTCACCCAACTCGACGAACGCGTGGTAAGCGATACAACCGAAGACGAAATTTTTGAAAACCTTGATACCCTTGATGCCGAACTCCAGAGTAAACTGGTAAACGAAGCCATCAATAACCTGCCTGCCGATGAAAGTGCCATTGTAACGCTCTTTTATCTGAAAGAAAATACGATCGACGATATCAGCCAGATTACCGGGCTGAGCGTTTCAAACGTAAAAGTAAAACTGTTCCGCATACGCAAAAAACTGTATGAAGAGCTACAGTCCAAGATGCAAATGCAGGCGGTGTAATAAAAGACTTACCTTTGCAATTCGAACCTCGCACCATTGAACCATTGAACTTTTGAACTAATTCACAAGACCATGACAAAAGATAATAGCAACCACGATGAAGCTATCCGCCGCATTGTCAGCCACATAAAGCTCGACAAGCCATCGGAAGGATTCAGCGCGCGTATCATGGATCGCCTGCTTTTACAACCCGAGCCTGTTAATAAATGGATGATCACATACCAGTACGGCATCCTCGCTGTTGCTGCAGGTATTGCAATACTGATGCTGATTTTCCCCGCATGGACAGTTTTTGATTTTGATGTAAAAATGGCAGGGGCTTCTGCCGCTCAAATGGCAGGTAACCTTATATCGGACGGCGTTTTATGGGTTGGACAGATGTTCAGTAAAATTGGGTCTCTTGGAAAATACGCCTACTTTGTTCCGGTTTCAATAGCCATTTTACTGGTTTCGGTATTCGACCAGGTAATCAGCCGCAAACCACAGATTACTACAGCAAAAAGTTAATAATTTCTTCCTTTTTACTCATAAAAATCATTTTGCTGATCACCGCAAAATGATTTTTTTTTATCTTCATTTTTTTAAAATGTTGAAAATGCTCCCTGAAGAACTGAAGAAAGATATTGAATCGCTACTGGCTGAAAAACAGGGATCCGCTGTACTGATTTCAGAAATGCGGTCGGTTGGCGGTGGTTGTATAAACGAAGCATACGCAATACAAACCAATATTGGCAAGTACTTTATTAAATATAATTCGGCCTCTGCATACCCGGAAATGTTTGAAAAAGAAGCTGCTGGTCTCAAAATTCTGGCTAATACAAAAACCGTTGAAATTCCGGAAGTGATAGTTGCAGCCAAAACCGACAACTATGCTTATCTCATGCTTCAATATATTGAAACCGGTGTAAGCTCACTTAATTTCTGGAATGATTTCGGAACAAAACTGGCTGATTTACATCGGAATACATCGGAATATTTCGGGCTTGATCACACTAATTATATAGGATCTCTAATTCAGAAAAACAGTACTCATGCCGATTTTTTCAATTTCTTTATTTCACAACGCATAGAACCTCAACTGAAAGAAGCCCGCAACAAAGGTGCTTTCAGCCTGGGCGAAACACGTTATTTTGATTCACTTTTCAACTCGCTGAATAATATTATTCCTATCGAAAAACCTGCATTGATCCATGGAGATCTATGGAGCGGAAATTTTATGGTAACCAGGGATGGTTCTCCTTGCCTGGTTGATCCCGCCGTTTATTATGGGCACCGCGAAGCTGACATAGCCATGACACAGCTTTTCGGAGGATTTCAGCCTGAGTTTTACCACTCCTACAACCAGGCCTGGCCCATGGAAAAAGACTGGCAGAAACGTATGGATATTTTTAATCTTTACCCGCTTTTAGTTCACGTTAACTTATTCGGTGGCAGCTACGCCCGACAAGTATTACAGATTATCCGGCAATTTTGAGTAATTTCGGGGGCGGTAAATATCGAAATGTGAACTGTCCGTAAAAATCGTACCGTTTAAATTCGTTCATTTCAGGTGATTTTTTCATCTGGATTTTTACCCTAAATCCCGTTTTAAATGCCTATATTTAAGCATTTAAAATCATTTTGAAATCATGAATAAGGACACAGCCATCAAGCTTTTCGAATCGAAAAAAATCCGTTCCGTTTGGGATGATGATTTAGAAAAATGGTATTTTTCGATTGTTGATGTAGTGGGCGTTTTAACCGATAGTCTAAATCCAAACAACTATTGGAAAGTATTGAAGCACAGGCTGTCAAAAGAAGGCAGTGAGTTGGTTACAGATTGTAACCAACTGAAAATGCAATCTTCTGACGGCAAATATTATAAAACCGATGTCGCCGATACCGAACAACTTTTCCGGCTTATCCAATCCATACCATCGCCCAAAGCCGAACCGTTTAAACTCTGGCTGGCAAAAGCCGGCCGCGAACGGATTGACGAAATTGAAGATCCTGACATTGTAAACTTCCACGATCTCTCTTTTCACCCCATCACCCACTCACCCCATCACCCACTCACCCACTCTCCAACTCTCCCCATCACTACATTAGCATTCACAATTTAATTCACAAACATTGAACTTTAACTCATTCGGCTTCAGCCCCACACTTATGCAGGGTATAGAAGCAATAGGCTACGAAAACGCTACTCCTGTTCAGATTTCGGCCATACCAGCCATTCTTGAAGGACGCGATTTAATTGCTTCGGCACAAACAGGCACCGGAAAAACAGCCGCTTTTTTATTGCCGGTTATCGAAAAACTGATGGCCATGCCTCACGACAACCAGGTTAAAGCAATGGTTATTGTCCCTACCCGCGAACTTGCGCTGCAGATCGACCAGCAAATGGAAGGTTTTTCGTATTACACAAATGTTAGTTCAATTGCTATTTACGGCGGAACTGACGGAACTGTTTTTTCGCGCGAAAAACAGGCGCTCACCGAAGGCGCTGACCTTATCGTTTGTACACCGGGCCGATTAATGGCTCATATGAATATGGGGTATATCAAATTCCCGGAACTCAAATTCCTGATTCTCGACGAAGCCGACCGTATGCTCGACATGGGTTTTAACGAAGATATCCTGAAAATAATATCCTATCTGCCAAAGCAAAGGCAAAACCTGATGTTCTCGGCTACCATGCCTTCAAAAATCAGGCACCTGGTAAAACAAATCCTGAATAATCCGGTAGAGATCAGTATTGCCATGTCGAAACCGGCTGAGAAAATTTTACAGAAAGCTTACGTGGTTTACGATACACAGAAAATTCCGCTCATTAAAATGCTGCTGAAGGAAACGGT
>CAZOXJ010000302.1:0-3977 GCA_964583325.1 uncultured Lentimicrobiaceae bacterium | reverse complement strand
GACTTTGCTTGCACGGCATTTTTCAGAACACTTAGAATAAAACTCCTGCGATCAGGTTTCACCGAGTAAAACGATCCGAAAAGCAGTATATCGTCATGTTTGAAAGCCGGCAAATTTATTTCCGGCAGTAAATCGGGTGAGTCGTGATAAAAAGTGTAAGATGCAATCCTTGCCTGATCGAGAAAAGCAAGGGCAAGCGAAGTTTTATGATGTGGATGCCTTGTGCAATATGTTGTTTTAACTGAATTTTTTTGCAGAAAATCATCAATCAGGTCGCCGGCTTTATCGGCACCGAATTCGCTTATCAACTGAATATCTATACCCATCCGTCCAAGTGAAACCGAAGCATTGAGCACCGAACCACCCGGAACAGCCTGAAACATATTAGCTTCGTCGCCAACCTGACTTTTGGGGTACGGCAGGGAAACCATATCAAGCAAAGCTTCGCCTAACGCAAATACCGACCGGTAACTTAAAATTTCATCCATTAAAATATTATTGGAGGTCAAGTTCCAGGTTAAGCTGATCCCGGAGTTTATTCACATTTGGATTTTGGGCAGCCATGGCATCGAGTTTATCACGGTCGTTCATATACTTCTTTGTTTCCGATTGTTGCTCAGTTACAACCACCTGCATAGTAATAAAATCGTTTTTCATTTCGTTGCGAAGGAATTCGAGCAACAAATTTCGCCGTTCATAGAGTTCCTTTTCTAAAACCGTATTTCCAACAGTAAAAACAAGGATATTCTCCGGTTGCTTTAATTCGCGAGGGAAACTGGTTAACGCTGAATAAAACAAGGCCGAATCTTCTTTCTTCAATTCGGCAAAACGAAGCAGAGCTTCATCAAGATGCTCAAATGCAAATATTTCTTTCCGGTCGAATACGGGTGCCGAATCGACTGATTTGGCAAGCTGATCGGCTTTCATTACTGATTTTATAGAGAAACTCGATACATGATGCGACTGCACTGGTACATCATGTTCCGGGACTGCAGCAGCATCCTGGTTAACAGGATTTGCAGCAGGGGTTTCAACTGTTGGCTGCGCTGATGGATGTGGCTCAGATTGAGAATTGCTAGCAAGGTCCGAAGGAGCCGGTTGCTGCGTAATAACTACAGGAACAGGAACCGGAGCTACAGTTGTTGCCGGAGCAACAGTCTCAATAGCAGGAGGGGCTACCTGTGCCGGCGGTTCAGAAACAACCTGTGCCTGAGGTGGCGGCGGAGCTTGTACCGGGGTTGATGCGGCAACCGGCTGGCTTACCTGCGACTGAACAACATCAGGCATCTGCATCTGGCCACTGAGCCTGCAGATCTGAATAAGAGGAACTTCGAGTGAAAGACGCTTGTTATTGGAAGTCCGGTATGTTACATCACATTTATTTATGATATCGAGGGCATTAATTAATAATTGCAGAGAAACGGAACGGGCCTGTGCCGCATATTTCGCACGGATAACATCGCTGGTTTCAATCAGTTTAACTGTGGCAATGTCGGTGCTCATGAGCAGGTTACGGAAATGCTCGCCGATTCCGGTTATAAAGTGTTGCCCGTCGAAGCCTTTTTCTATTACGTCATTAATTATCAGCAATGTATCTTTATAATTTCCAGCATTCATAAAATCAACAATGCGGAAATAGTATTCGTAATCGAGTACGTTAAGGTTTTCGAGTACCAGTTCGCGGCTGATAGTGCGGCCACCGAGGTTCACCATTTGGTCGAATACTGAAAGAGCATCGCGCAAAGCTCCGTCAGCTTTATGTGCTATAATATGCAGTGCTTCAGGATCAGCTGTTACGCCTTCGCTTTCGGCAACAAAAGCAAGGTGTTTGGCAATGTCATCAACTGTAATCCGCTTAAAGTCAAATATCTGGCAACGCGAAAGTATAGTAGGAATAATTTTATGCTTTTCGGTGGTAGCTAAAATGAATTTTGCGTAAGCAGGAGGCTCTTCCAGTGTTTTCAAAAAAGCATTGAAAGCCTGTGATGAGAGCATGTGAACCTCATCGATAATATACACTTTATACTTACCCATTTGCGGCGGAATGCGGACTTGCTCAACCAGGTTGCGGATATCATCGACACTGTTATTGGAAGCTGCATCGAGTTCATGAATATTGAATGAAGCCGAATCGTTAAATGCCGTGCACGACGAACACTCGTTGCAAGGTTCGGTTTCGGAAGTTGGCTGCAGGCAGTTTATTGTTTTTGCAAGAATACGCGCACAAGTAGTTTTACCTACGCCCCTGGGGCCACAGAAAAGAAAAGCCTGCGCCAGCTGATTGTTACGTATAGCGTTTTTCAGGGTTCCGGTAATCGAAATCTGACCTACAACCGTGTTAAAAGTTATGGGACGATATTTGCGGGCCGATACTATAAAATTATCCATATTGCTCGGTATGTTAGCTTGTTATCCCTGCTTCTTGTCGTTTTGAGCTGAACAAGCGAAGGTAAAATATACAAATTCAAAGGTAAAACAATTCAATTAAAGGGAATGGTGTTGTTAATAAAAACCAGATACCAATACAGGGAAAGGTTGTCAGAGTAAATTCTGTTGCCCGGATTATTTATTTATTGAACTAAATAACATGAGGACAAATAGCACTCAAAAAAACTGTCGTAAAATAAAAACCGTATTTTTGCTTCTTAACTTTCGAATGATGCTATTGATCCTGGTTTCCAAAACAACAAACCGTTTGCGGTATACCATGCAACTTTTATTCAGCAACCTGCTGGGTCTGGATATTAATTTTACCAACAGCCTGGCTGATTTTGAAAGCTATAATGGACCAAAATTTTCATATGGTGTTCCTGTTGACGATAAATACCTGTTTTTTGCTTCCAACGGATTGCTTTTCGAGAGTGTAATTAAAGCGCGCGAACTCAGGCATTTTAACTATGAAGGCGGATTGGTATTTTTTCCTACATTAAATAAAAATTCAGCATTGCCCTTTGATCTTTTTGCAGCTGTTTTTTATCTGGTGAGCCGTTTCGAAGAGTACCTTCCGCATAAGCGCGACAACCATCAGCGATTCCTTGCAGCAGGAAGCGATGCTTACCAGCAAGGATATCTTCATAAACCTCTGGTGAATATCTGGTCGTTTAAAATGAAGGATATTTTATTAAAATGGTTTCCCGGGTTAAAGGTATCAACGCCTGTGTATAATTTTATTCCGACCATTGATGTTGATGCTGCTTATGCTTTTAAAAACAAAGGGCTCACGAGAGCTTTCGGAGGCATTCTGAGAGCTTTACAAAATAATAATTATGATGAAGTCAGGCGGAGGATAAGAGTATTCACAAGGATTGAGCATGATCCTTTTGATACATTTGAGTTACAGATGCAACTGCAGAAAAAATATAATTACCGGCCAATTTATTTTATACTGCTAGCCGATTATGCCCCGAATGATAAAAATATTCCTTACAATAACAGGTATTTTCAGAACCTGATCCGTTTCCTTGCTGACTATGCCGATATTGGAATACATCCCTCCTATGCTTCCTCGCTTCAACCTTCGCTGATGGTTCTGGAAACAGCACGACTATCGAAAATTCTCAAATTGGAAATAGATCGCAGCAGGCAGCATTTCCTTAAACTCACCTTACCTGAAACATACCGAAACCTGATAAACAACGATATTTTACACGATTACACGATGGGCTATGCCGAAGTTGCCGGATTCAGGGCTTCGATATGTACACCGTTTCCATTTTTTGACCTGGATCAGGACCTGGCAACAAACCTGATGTTACATCCGTTTGCTGTTATGGACGGCACCCTTTGCGATTACATGAAACTCACACCTGACCAGGCGATTAAGACAATTTTCGACCTGATTGATGAAGTTAGAAAAGTAGGAGGAACCTTTATTCCACTCTGGCACAACTCAACTTTAAACGATGAAGGCGAATGGAAAGGATGGCTCGATGTGTATGTGAAAATGGTGGAAGAAGGTGTGAGGAGTTAGGATGTGG
>CAZOXJ010000301.1:1663-4127 GCA_964583325.1 uncultured Lentimicrobiaceae bacterium | reverse complement strand
TCATGGCTGAATATTCTTTCGGACCCGAACCCCAAAGACCAATCAACAGGTACATCGGAATAACAGCAAGCTCGTAAAACAGGAACATGGTAAATATGTCCAGTGAGATAAAGAATCCAAAAACTCCCGAAGCAAGCAGAATGAGTGAAATGAAAAATTCCCTGTAAAGAAAATCGACCATCCATGAAGCGAAGATTCCTGCAAATACAACTATCGAAGTAAGAGCAATCATGGCTACCGAAATTCCATCCACACCAATGGTATAATGGATATTGAGTGTTGGAAACCACACAGCATCATAATAAAACAACATTTCGGCAGTGTTTCCGGCATTCCTTTCAACAAGGTAAAGATAAACCAGGATGCCTGACAGGATAAGTTGAATTCCCATACCAATGGCACTCACGATGCGGGTTTGCTTCATATTGCCTGTAAATAATATCGCTATTATTGTGAGCAAGGGTATCAGAATAAATAAGCTGAGTATGTTCATGTTAGCTTTCTTACAATTTAACTTTGTACTTTTTGTTTAACAGATTCCTCTAATTCCAGAGATAAACGAATATGAGAACCAATGCTATTGCGCCGGTTACAAAAACGAAACCGTATTGTTGTAATCTGCCTGATTGGAAGTTTTTAATGAGCTCGGATGCATTTTGAATAACACGTGCTACCAGGTTCATAAATCCATCAACAATATGCCTGTCGAACCAGGCAATTGGCACCGAAATATAAGCGAAGATTATCTTTTTTGTTACAAACAGATACACTTCATCCATATAGAATTTATGGTAAGCCCATTTGTATCCATTTCCAAAAACTCCGGCAAGCTTATCGGGTAAGCTATTGGTTTTGCGATACATAGCAGTAGCAATTCCAATTCCAAGTAAGGCAATTAATACAGATGGGATAGCTATGCTGTAATCCAGATGAGCTTCGAAAGGCAAGCCATCGGATGTTACTAATTCGTTGAAAGGCAGGAATCCTGCAAATACGGCACCAAAAGCCAACACCATTAAAGGAATAGTCATTACATAAGGTGCTTCATGTGGTGTGTGATGGTAATGTGTTGCTTTACCCCAGAAGATGCTGTAATAAAGACGGAACATATAGAAAGCTGTTAGGCCGGCAACCAGATATTCGATTGAGAATAAGATTTTATTGTGATGCCAGGCAGCAACCATAATTTCATCCTTACTCCAGAATCCGGATAAAGGAGGAATACCGGCAATGGTAATACAGGCGATGAGGAAAGTAGCATGGGTAATAGGCAAATATTTGCGCAGCCCCCCCATGTCCTTCATATCGTTACTATGAACGGCATGAATAATTGCACCGGCTCCAAGAAATAAAAGAGCTTTGAACATAGCGTGAGTAAACAGATGGAAGTTACCGGCCATAAAACCAAGACCATCGTGCCCGCCATAACCCGAAACACCAAGTGCAAGCATCATATATCCGATCTGCGACATGGTTGAATAGGCAAGTACGCGCTTTATATCTGTTTGTGTACAGGCAATAACAGCAGCAAACAAGGATGAAATACCCCCGACCCATGCTACAACAGTAAGAGCATCAGGAGCTCCGAGAGCATAAACAGGGAACAGACGTGCTACCAGGTAAACACCGGCAACAACCATAGTTGCAGCGTGAATAAGGGCAGAAACAGGTGTTGGACCTTCCATCGCATCAGGCAACCAAACATGTAACGGAAACATGGCTGATTTACCGGCACCGCCCATAAAAATAAAGATCAATGACCAGGTAAGAACTGACATTCCCATGAATGCTGCTCCGCCTGGCATTGTAATTGCTGGTCCGGTTGGACTTGTAAGAAGCTGGAAATCAAAAGTTCCGGTATTGAAGGACAGGATTAAAATACCGATAAGGAAGCCAAGGTCGGCAAAACGGGTAACAATAAAAGCTTTTTTCGAAGCAGCTACTGCACTTGGTTTTTCATAATAGAATCCAATCAGAAGGAAGGACGAAACACCTACAAGTTCCCAGAAAATATACATCTGGAAAATATTGGTAGCGAGAACCAAACCAAGCATTGAAAAACTGAACAGCGAAAGAAACGCAAAGAACCTGTGGTATCCGCGTTCGCCTTTCATATAACCGATGCTGTAAATATGCACCATCAGCGAAACCGTAGTGATAACGATCAGCATCATAACTGAAATCGGATCAATCAGAGCACCAATATTGATGGTAAGTTTATCGGTTAAATGCAGCCAGGTAATTTCGAAGGCCTTAATCGATTTGTAGCCTGTTTCAGCAAGGTGATCAGTCCAGAAATAACGGATAGCAGTTACATACGAAAGTATCGCAGCAACGCTCAATCCGGCTGTACCGATAAGTCCTGAAACAATGGGCTTCATTTTGTGCCCGGTAATTCCTATTAGTATAAACAACACAAAGGGAATCAGCGGTATTAGTAATGTATACGTGTAGTCGACCATAT
>CAZOXJ010000301.1:0-1563 GCA_964583325.1 uncultured Lentimicrobiaceae bacterium | reverse complement strand
GAATTAAAACTTCATTTCGTCAACATTATCAACATCAATCGACCTGAAATTACGGTAAATATTGATGACGATAGCGATTGCTACAGCAGCTTCGGCCGCAGCAATAGCAATTATTATTAGTGAAAAGAAGTGACCTTGAAGGTTCTGCGGGTAAAGGTACCTGTTGAAAACCACGAAGTTGATATTCACTGAATTCAGAATCAGCTCAATCGACATAAGCATGGTTATCAGGTTTTTACGAGTGAGAAACCCATAAATTCCGATAAAAAACATCAGAGTGCTGATTATCAGGAAAGCTTGTATTGGTATGGTTCCGGTCATAGGAAGTATTCTTTACTTTTGATTTCTGTTTGATGAGAAAAACGATTCGCTATTTACTGATTGCATCTTTTTCTTTCCGTGCAACGATGATGGCTCCGATTAATGCTGCCAGCAATAGTATTGAAATTACCTCGAATGGAAGTGCAAAGCCGTTGCGGTTATAGGAAATAAGGGCATTACCAACATCAGTAACAGTGGAAGTTTGAGCTGGTTCCAGTGATGGCGTGAATGAAAACTGCATGATGGTGATCAGCGTTAATAAAGCACCCGCACCCACAGCTAAGGCCGACAATACACCCTGTTTCCTGTCGGCCATAACTGCTCTTTCGCTGATATGACTGGTAAGAAGTATGGAGAATATTATCAATACCACAATACCCCCTGCATAAACCGTAAGCTGAACGGCTGCAAGGAAATTGTATTCGAGCATAAAATATATGGCTGCAGTTGAAATGAGTACAAAAAGCAGGTAAACCGCGGCCCGTAATATTTTCCGGCTTGTAACGGTAAGTACCGAAAATACCAGGATCATTCCGGCCAGTAGGTAAAACATTATTTCACTATTCATTTTGATATATTTTCTGGTTAAAAACTTAACTTCTTTTTCTTAAGGTCAATCTGGCTTCGATTTCGCTCAGCCTGACAAAGATTTTCAATCAGTTGTCACTTTTCACTTTTCACTATTCCTTAATTCCATCCATGATCTTCGATCCCGGCTGGTTCAGTACTTTGGTCATAGTTGTTCTATCCCAATGTGCATGTTCAAAAGTTTGAGCCATTACTATAGCATCTGACGGACATGTTTTTACGCAAAGGTTACAGAATGTGCACATGGCCAGGTGATAAATATGCTGGTCGATAATGCGTTTCTTTTTACCTTCTTCATTTACAATCGATTTAGTAATGATTTCGATTGATCCGTTCGGACAATTGATTTCACAGATACCGCAACCGGTACATTTGTGTTCGTTTTTTTCGTCGTGCGGCATTACCACTTCGCCTCTGAAACGCTCGAACATTACGAGTGTATCACGATTTTCGGGATATTGCTGGGTAACGTTTTTCCAGGGAGTAAAGAAGTATTTTGCCGTAACTTTCATTCCGGTAAGCAAACTCCATACGCCGCTAAAAATTTCGGCTATATAATTTATGAATGATCTCATTCGTTCCTATTTATTATTTACAAGTTTCCTGATCTGATTCTGCAGGCAACAAATATTTGATTTTACTTTTCACTTTTCA
>CAZOXJ010000300.1:0-4129 GCA_964583325.1 uncultured Lentimicrobiaceae bacterium | reverse complement strand
AAAGGAGGTTTTATGAATCAAAGTGAGGTAATAGAGTTGCAGAATTTAGCAAGAAAAATTCGCTGCCATTGTTTGGACATGGTAAAAATAGGAAAAAGCGGGCATATCGGGAGTATGCTTTCGATGCCTGAATTACTTGTGGTTCTTTATGAAAAAATCTTGAATGTCGATCCAAAAAATCCGGACATGCCGGAAAGGGACAGGTTCATTTTAAGTAAAGGACACGGGGGGGCAGCTTTATTTGCTGTACTTGCGGAAATGGGATTTTTCCCATTGGAGTGGCTTAAAAGGTATTATGTGGATGATGGTATACTTCATGGCCACATTAGTCACCATATTCCTGGGGTGGAGCTTTCAACAGGTTCTTTGGGGCACGGATTGCCGGTTGCCTGCGGAATGGCAATGGCTGCCAGAAATCAGAATAAAAAACACAGGGTTTTCTGTTTAATGAGCGATGGGGACTGTAATGCCGGGTCAACCTGGGAGGCAATAATGCTGGCTGGTCAGCATAAGTTCGATAATTTAATCGGGATAGTGGATTATAACCGGTTACAGGCTCTAGGAAGGTCTGAAGATATCATAAACCTTGAACCCTTTAAAGAAAAGATGGAATTGTTTGGGTGGGCGGTTAAAGTTATTGACGGACACAGTATCACAGAAATTTACGAGGCATTTAAAACTTTGCCCCTTGAAAAAGGGAAACCAACCTGGATAATTGCAAATACCATTAAAGGTAAAGGAGTTAAAAAGTTTGAAAATGAATTCAGATGTCATTATGGGGTTACTGATGAAGATATTGAAACTGGCATTAAAAACTTAATGGAAGCATAAAAATGAGAAAAGCATTTAATGAAGAATTGCTCAAAATCGCTCAGGAAGATAAAAGAGTATATATGATTTTAGCCGACATTGGGTATGGGGAAATAGAATCCTTCGCTGAGGCATTTCATGAGAGATTTATAAATTGTGGTGTTGCAGAACAAAACATGACTGGTGTGGCCTGTGGTGTAGCTATGGAAGGAAACATTGCTATAACCTATTCAATCGCTAATTTTCCGACATTGCGTTGCCTGGAACAGATCCGGAATGATATCTGTTATCACAATGCCAATGTCAAAATCATTGTCATAGGAGGCGGAATGGCCTACGGGCCACTTGGAATTTCGCACCACTCAACCGAAGATATAGCTATCATGAGAGCTCTTCCGAATATGGTTGTGTTGGCCCCTTCGGATATTACAGAAGCCAGAAAAGCAACTCATGCCATGATGAATTATCATGGTCCTGTTTATTTCCGTTGCGGATACAAGGGAGAAAAGGACATTCATGAGCATGATTTCGATTTCGTTATCGGCAAGGGAATCCAGGTTCAGGAAGGCAAAGACATATCAATCTTATTCACAGGCACAATTGGGTACAATGCAAAACTTGCTGCCGGGGAACTCAAAAAGAAAGGTATCAGTGTTAATCTGGTTAGTATGCCAACAGTAAAACCCATCGATAAAGAGATGATTATTGCATGTGCAAAATCTACAGGCGTAATCTTAACTGTTGAGGAGCATAACCTGTCAGGAGGATTCGGAAGTGCTGTTGCAGAAGTACTGGCAGATGCCGGAGTTTGTAATTCAGTAAAATTCAAACGTATAGGTCTTCCTGATATTTATGTAAGCAAAGTAGGTAATCATGAATGGTTGCGTGATTATTATGGTTTGGGGACAGAAAATATA
This sequence comes from uncultured Lentimicrobiaceae bacterium, assembly GCA_964583325.1. Classification (GTDB taxonomy): domain Bacteria; phylum Bacteroidota; class Bacteroidia; order Bacteroidales; family UBA4417; genus UBA4417. The sequence continues at coordinate 2,402 of CAZOXJ010000300.1, read as the reverse complement.
ATCAAGGAAGCATTGGCACTGATCAGATAAAAATGTTCTAATAAATAAAAAATATGGATTTAACTGACAAAACCTGTATTATAACTGGTGGGGCGCAGGGTATTGGCGCTGCAGCAGTTAAAAAGTTTTCTGAATTAGGTGCAAATGTTGTTATTATCGACATAAATGAAGAAAAAGGTACTGCCCTTGAAAATGAAATTAAAAAATCGGGCGCGAAGTCTTTGTTTATCAGATGTGATGTTTCTGATTCTATACAAGTTCAGAATGCCATAAAAACTACTGTTAAAGAGTTTGGCAATATCGATACTATATATAATAATGCCTCAGTTTACTGGCCTGATAAAGAAGGAATTATCACTGATATCGAAGAAATTAACTGGCACAGGATCCTGAGCATTAACCTGGATAGTATTTACTTTTTTTGTAAGTATGGTATTCCATACATGATTGAAAGTAAAAAAGGTGGGGTGGTTATAAATACTGCCTCCAGCGCCGGAGTTATCGGGATTCCGGGATGTGATGCCTATACTGCTACCAAAGGTGCTACAGTGCAGTTGACAAAATCGATGGCAGCAGAATATGGAAGGTATAATATCAGGGTTAACTGCATTGCTCCTGCGGCAATTATGACTCCCATGATGTACGAATCCAATCCGTCAGATTCTGATGAGTTTGATGAGAACTCATTTTTGAAATTACGATCTCCTTTGCGCAGATATGGCACACCGGAGGAGATTGCAAATATTGCGGCATTTCTTGCCAGTGATGAGGCCCGTTATATAAACGGTGCTGTAATCGTTGCTGACGGGGGAATAACTATTAATGGGGATTTATCGAAAGTTAAAAATTAATCAATGGTAATCAATTAAATATCTGCACTATAATTGTCTATTTGTAATTCTAAAAAATCTAATTATTAATATTATGGGAAGTGTAACTTATTGGGATTTGCTGATTATAGTATTATACCTTGTGGCGGTTTTGGGTTATGGTTTGTGGAAAGCAAGAAATGTTTCCACCAGCGATGACTTTTTAGTTGCCGGTCGTTCGCTTGGTTTGTTTGTTCTTGTGGGAACCCTGGTAATGACTGAATTTAATACTGCCACCATGATTGGGTTTGCTTCATACGGATATATGGCCGGGCGTTTAGGCACTTTTCTTGCCCTGGGTGTTGTAATTGCACTGGGAAGTTATACTTTTCTGGTAGCAAAACGGTGGAAAAGACTCAATGCAGTTTCTGTCGCAGAAATGTACATGGAGCGCTACAATTATAAATTCAAAATCCTGACAACAATATTGATTGTTTTTACGCTTTCATTACTGAGCACTACTTATCTTAAGGCAGCGGCAATTGTATTTTCCACAACAATGAATTTGAGTTTATTCTGGACTGTAATTTTGATTTCATGTGTCGTATTGATTTTTTCCCTGGCCGGGGGACTGGTATCAGTTTCCTTTACCAATCTTCTTTCTTTCATCATTGCCCTTGTTGCCTTACCTTGTCTTTTCATTTTTTCTTACATTAAAGCCAAAGAACTCGGGGGACTAGATGCAGCTTTTGAAAATCAATATTTGTCCTATAATATTTTAAAAACATGGGATGATCCGATACTATCATTTAAGTTTATTTTTACCGTCTATTTATTAGGCTTTTTCGTATATCTTAACTCTCCCTGGTATGGCCAGATCATGTTTGCCACTAAAAATGAAAAAGTTGCTTATAAAGGTGTCTTTATAGCTACTTTACTTACTTTCGGGGTTTATTGGGTGGCAATCTACGTTGCAGCTTATGCCAGAGTTGGTTTCCCGGATCTTAAAGATCCCCAGTATGCCCTTCCAATGGTAATTCTTAACTGGATGCCGGTTGGAATAAAGGGATTTACTCTTGCTTTGATTTTTTCAATCGCCCAAACTACCATGGCGACAATATGGAACAATAATGTATCCATAATTACCCAGGATATCTATAAGGGAATTTTCAGGCCAAAAGCTTCAGATAAAAATATTTTGAAGTTTTCGCGTATCCTTACCCTTTTCATAGCCTTGTTTACAATCATCATCTCCCTGTTATTTGTCGATATAGTATTGAAGGTCATGTTTGTGGCCAATATTTTTATGGTGTCTTTATTTTTCGCCGGTGTTTTTGGATTCTTTTGGTGGAGGACAGGAGTAAAGGCAGTATGGGTTACAACTCTTCTGGGAATTTTTTCCGGATGGACCATATTCCTGCTAAAAGAATTTGCCAATGAAAGTTTGCCACTTTTTCTGCAAAACGAGGATTGGCTATTCCTGTATTGTTGCATAATTACACCTTTAATAATCATTATAGGTATAATTATATCCCTGCTTGAAAAAGAGACTGATGAATATATAGCGAGAAGAGTTGATTTTTTTAATAAAGT
>CAZOXJ010000299.1:0-4150 GCA_964583325.1 uncultured Lentimicrobiaceae bacterium | reverse complement strand
CTTCCGACTTCCGTCTTCCGACTTCCGTCTTCCGACTTCCGTCTTCTGACCAAATCATAACCAAACACAAACAAATAAAGTAAAAGTTCTAATATACCCAAATGCCTCAAAGCCTCATTTTCGACATAAAACGTTACGCCATTAATGATGGTCCAGGCATTCGTGTTGTGGTTTTTTTCAAAGGCTGCAACCTGCATTGTGCATGGTGCCATAACCCGGAGAGTATTTCGGACAGGGTCGAAAAAATGTATGCCCCCGCTAAATGCATCAAATGCGGAACCTGCGTGGAGGCTTGTCCGGAAAATGCAATTACGCTCACCCCGGATGGAATTATTACTGATGCTGAACTGTGCATACTCTGCGGTAAATGTGCTGAAGTATGCCCTACCAAAGCCATTGAGATGTCGGGTAAATCTATGACTGTTAACGAGATAATGGATATTATTGAGAAGGAAAGGATATTCTTCGATCAATCAGGTGGCGGGGTAACTTTTTCAGGTGGTGAACCTTTGGTTCATACTAAAATATTGACTGAGTTACTTGATGAATGCGGCAAAAGAGGCATACACAGGGCTGTGGATACGGCAGGTAATGTAAAAACGGAAACCATTCTTGAGATTGCCAAGCGAACGGATCTTTTTCTTTACGATCTGAAAATGATGGATTCCATGCTGCATAAAAAATGGGTGAACGCAGGAAATGAGAAAATCCTTCACAACCTGAAGGCTCTTTCCAAAGCTGACGCTGAAATCATAATCCGAATCCCGTTAATCGGCGGAGTGAACGATACCGCGTCGAATATCGAACTTACAGCAAAATTTATTGCAGAACTGGAAGGCGTCAAAAAAGAAGTTCATCTTCTCCCCTATCATAAAATTGCGCAGAACAAATACTCGAAACTTGGCAAAGCCGGTGATTTCGAAAGTTTTGAGGAACCGGATAAAGAATCCCTTTCCCGGGCAATCCTCCTTTTTGAAAAATATGGTTTAAAAGCAAGTATCGGCGGGTAACCTGAAAAGGATGTTTTGAAAATCGGTCCTTTGTTACCGAACATCAACAACCGGAAATTCAGCAATCCTTAACGTGGTGCAACCATATGGAATCAGGATAATTTCCTCAGTTGGCGTTCCCAGATCGCGGTAAGGATAGGGTGACCAGGGAATTTTGCCCGCTGAGTTTTCGTACAAACCCCAATAAGGAATCCGCTTCCCTTTGGTTGAAATGCTAATGGGCGCATTCTCCAGGTTCCAGGGCATTTGCGCCATATCTTTATTAATAGTCACTTTAAAATCAAGACTATCAATTGTTTTAGCCGGTATCCCATAAATCCAGGGCGTTGTTGGAAATACTTCCCAGAAAGTATCATCCCGGTCAGGAGCAGTACGTTCTTTCCAGTCCTCTCCTATTTTCAGCGCATAAACAAGCGGACCACGCTCTATTCCCAGCGAATTCTCGTACCATCGGGAAAGTCGGATTTCCATTGGAAGCTCCAGTATAATAACATCACCGTCTTTCCATTCGCGGTTTATAACGGCAACTTCGCCGCCTTTAACTCTACTGATCAGCGCATTACGGCTACTGATGCTGGCTTCGGCACACCAGTTAGGAATGCGAAGGTGCAAAGGGAAAGTGGCAGGATTTTTAATTTTGCAGGTAAATTCAATTCTACCCGAAAAAGGATAGTCTGTTTTTTCGATAAACTCTACTTTTACTCCATCAGCAACTTTTGCTTTAACACTTGATGGCCCATAAACCAGAGCAGCAAGACCATTATCAGGAGTTGCATACCATAGATTTTGCACGAACTTCGGCCAGCCCTGGTGCATATTGGTGAGGCAGCAGGGATAACCGGTTGTAGTGCCAAATACAATACTGCTTCGATAATCGCAATCGAAATGCCGGTGTTCATCCGTAACAAGTACCTGGTTTACCTGCTGGTAATACTGCTTTCTCATGTATTTATCATCAGCCTGCGTAGGCAACACATTGTAAGCCAGCCGTTCGAGATAATCGGCATAATATAGATCACCGGTAACGGGTATCATGCTTTCGAAGGAATACATCATTTCAACAGCTGAGCAAAATTCGGAACCCTGCGTCGGATCGTTTCCATGCATAGCTTCATCGCCGCCATACATCCCATTCACAAAACCATGCACATCGCGGATTGCATCCAGACCTTCGCGAACGGCATTTTTATACTTTTCATCCCCGTTAAGCTGATAATACATCACAGGTGCTTTTAGTCCCATGGCCACATTTACGCAATGCAGATCGATGTACGGATTTACTTTCCGCAAATCGTTTCCGGTGAAAACAGTTGTCCAGTCAAACGTTTGTTTATGAATCAGTTCGCCCAGTTCGAGCAGAAATTTATCACCAGTAATATTGTATAACCAGAGAACCATTTGAAGATTATCCCCTCCGCGTTGCTGTCCCCACCACGTCCAGTGATTTAAGGGATTTTGCGGAAGCGTTTTAAGCTGGTACTTAAAATAATTAGTCATCAGGGCAATAACCCTTTCATCGCCTGTTGCAGAATAATATTGCTGCATAGCTTTCAGCATCACCATTTTAGGCCACCAATCCTCGCTGCGGGTTTGCTGTGTTCCGGCAATTTTAGGAGTGCCTTCCTTATTGGGATACGGACCGAAATACCCATCAGGCCGCTGGTTTTCGAATGACCAATCCATCCATTGCTGAACTTTTTCTTTAAGTTTCACATCATCCAGAATATAAGCCAATGGCACCAGGCCGTCAATCCAATATGGACCTCGCTCCCAGCAATCGCCGGTTCCGCCGAGCCAGCCGTTATCGCTTCCGCAGACCAGTTTGTAAATGCTGTCGAGGTTGCCGGTTAGCCCATCGCGCTGTAATTCAAGCATGTGGAGCAGATGCCCGGAAGGTTTTATACTTCCCAGCGGCAAGGGAATATATTTCTGACTAACTAAAGGGGCTTTGTTAGATGGATAAAGGCTTATCGGTGCAGTTTTCTGCGCAAGCAAACCCAGAAACAAAACAGCAAAAATGCCTGTGAAAACGAGATGCAGCTTCAGCCTGTTCATATCCTTACTTTTTTTCGTTTAACGAATTACATATTTCGAGGTTAACCTTACGGATTCGTGATTCGTCGAGTTTAATCACCTTCCTGTCGTAGGTCATTAACCCATTCACTTCAATTTCAACATCAGTAGTCTGGGTATAAATAGCAGCGGAAAAGCCGGATGGAATCAGCTTTTTAAGTTTCTCAGCAAACTGTATATAAACATCAGTAGCTTCCGCAGAAGTTTTGTACTGAACATACCCCCAATTGCGGTCTTTAACCCACAAATGATCATCATATACGAGTCCGATTCCACCATATTCACCAAGCACGCAAACACGGTTGCCATCGTACAAGGTCATTTTTGGTTCCGGATAGTTATGAATATCAAGTATATCGCCAACCGGATAGAAATTCCCGCCACTTGCCGGATTTACAAGGCGTGTTGGATCATAGCTTTTAGTCCATTCAGTAATTTCAACAGTTTTAAATTGTCCCCAGGCCTCGTTAAAAGGCACCCAACTTACTATGCAGGGATTGGAAATCAGCATATCAATAATCTCTTTCCATTCCTGTTTGTAATTGGTTTCCGATTCGAATGAACGGATGTTTTCAGTTCCATTGAAATATTGAGTCATTTGCCATTCAGGGCCACTGTCGCCACTTGGCATATCCTGCCAAACCAAAATTCCTTCTTTATCACAATGATAATACCAACGGGCTGGTTCCACTTTTACATGTTTGCGAATAAGGTTGAATCCCAATTCTTTGGTTTTAACTATGTCGGATTTCAGCGCTTCATCAGTCGGCGCGGTATAAAGTCCATCGGGCCACCACCCCTGATCGAGCGGGCCAAACTGAAAATAGTCTTTGTTATTGAGTTGCATGCGCACGATTCCATTTGCATCCCGTTTGGTAGAAATTTTTCTCATTCCAAAATAGCTTTTTACCTGGTCAGTTGCCTTTCCATTTCGAAGTAACTCAACTTCAATATCATAGAGAAACGGTGACTCAGGGCTCCACAGTTTGGCAGCGGGAACTGAGAGCAAAACTTCGTGGCCGGCAATTCCTTTGCCTTTGGCGATGATTTTCCCACTTTCAAGAATT
>CAZOXJ010000298.1:0-4192 GCA_964583325.1 uncultured Lentimicrobiaceae bacterium | reverse complement strand
ATGTACAGGTAATTTTTGAGTCTTGTAATGGTTTTGTACAGGCAAATAATCAGGAGCATATTGATTATTATTCAACCTTTGCCTGGTTGTTCCGTTTATTGAACACCAATTATACACATAAACCATAATAAACAGAAATTCAATGAAAAAAATTCACATCCTAACTTTCCTTTTGGTGATAGGTTTCACCTCAGGGTATTCTCAAAACTGGCAAAAAATCAACACCGGGTATAATTACATCTTTAAAGGAATTGAGTTCCCGGGAGGACAGAGCCAGGTTGGCTTTGCCGGTGGGCAGAGTGTAACCTACATGGGTGATGGAATTGTAATAAAAACAACCGATGGCGGAACCACCTGGTCTTCATTATGGACAGGCGTTGACCAGGGAGTTGAGGATATTTCGTTCCCTGACCAAAATACCGGCTACATTGGAGGATGGAGTGCTTATTTCGCCAAAACAACCGACGGTGGTGTTACCTGGACGCCTCAAAACCCAGGTACAGATATCTATTATTACACTGCAGTTGTATTTAAAGATGCAAATAACGGAGTGGTTGCGGCACAAACCAATAGCGGTGCAGGTATTTATGTTACCACCGATGGCGGAACTACCTGGACTACCGGTACCGGGCTTGCTTCGATACCGTATAAAGTTACCTATGTAACAGCTAATACTTATTTCCTTGTAACAAATGGCGGCCATATACAGAAATCAACTGATGGTGGGCTTAGCTGGACAACCGTTACATCAGGATTAGGCTTGCTGTTGGGTATTGAATTTTATAATCCTTCAACCGGAATTGCCCTGGGAGAAGATGGCTGGTTATTTAAAACCTATGATGGCGGAGTAACCTGGACACCTCAGCAAACTGCTTATGGAAATCCACTCTGGCATGATGCAGCATGGAAAAGCCAGAACGAGGTGGTTTTATGTGGAACCCCTGAAACTATCTGGCGATCGCTTGATGGCGGAGCCACCTGGGCCGACGATTACCCTGCAAGCACCTATAATCCGGCATTGTATGAAGTTCTATATACTACCGATGGAATAGCCTATATATGTGGTTCGCAAGGTTGGTTTTACCGCAAGGCTCCCGAACTCACTGCAGCTTTCAGCGCCAGCAATACTACTATTTGTAACGGTACTTCAGTGCAGTTTACTGATCTTTCTGTTGGCTCACCCACTTCGTGGAACTGGACTTTCGAAGGTGGAACTCCGGCTACTTCCACACTGCAGAATCCGTCAGTTACTTATGCAACAGCCGGGGTTTATGATGTAAGCCTCACTGTTATGCTGGGTTCGATATCCAATACTGTTTCAAATACAAATATGATACATGTTGATGCGCCGGTAACATCAGCTCCTGCTCAGCCAACCGGTCCGGTCGAAATTTGCGGTTCATTCAATTATGGATACACCACAACTTCAGTTCCTTCAGCTACTTCATACATCTGGGCAGCTACTCCTGCCAGTGCGGGCAGTTTTTCAGGAACGGGTACAACCGGAACCCTGGCGGCCTCCAATACATGGAACGGCCCGTTTACAATTACAGTATCCGGTTCAAATGCATGTGGTGCAGGGCCTGCATCAGCTGCTTTGAGTGTTTCATCGACATTTCAGCCCAATCCATATTCATTATTTTCGGGAGGTGGATATTGTTCCGGACAAATGGGTTATGAAATCAAACTCGAAGACTCTGATTTAAGTGTTGACTACCAGCTCTATAAAGATGGTATTGCTACAGGCGCTTTAGTACCTGGTACCGGAAATACGCTAAGTTTCGGATTGCAGACAGTTGGAACTTATACTGTTTCAGGAGTAAATGGAGCATGCGCGGCCAATATGCCGGGAGCGTCAACTGTTTATATCATTGATCCACCGGCAGCTGCCACTCAGCCAAACGGACCGGCATCCACCTGCAACGACGTTCCTTCTACCTTTACCGCAGCTTTGCCTGCAAACGGATTCACCCTTTTATGGACACTTAACCCTGCAAGCGCCGGTAATGTTACTCAGCCAACTTTAACTACCGCAGTTGTAAACTGGAATCCGGCTTACTCGGGAACTGTTGATGTTTCGGTTCAGGGGCAAAATGAATGTGGCAACGGCACAGCTTCACCGGCTCATACTATAACCGTTAATGCTCTTCCTGCTCCTTCAGCCTCGGGCAATACTTCGGTATGCAAAAACCAGGAAATATCCTATTCGACCGCTGCCAGCACCGGCAGTTCGTATACATGGGCAGTTACAGGCGGCAGCATACAAACAGGACAGGGAAGCAACGAAATAATTGTTATGTGGGGTAACCCGGGAACAGGAACTGTTGCTGTTACCGAAACCTCAGCAGCAGGATGCACAGCTACTTCCCCATTGCTCACCGTTGCTGTTGATGCATGCACAGGTATAACCGAAAATAAAGCTGACGAACTGAGCGTTTATCCAAACCCGGCTTCGGATCATTTAAATGTTATGCTTAAAGCTGAATTTAAAACCTCTGCCGAAATAACAATTTACAACAGCACAGGACAGCTTGTACACAAATTTCCGAAAGTAAATGCGAACAATACAAATGAGTTAAGACTTGATATTTCGGATCTCAATCCGGGGGGTTACATGCTCCGGATAATTGCTAATAATCAGACTTTAAGCAAATCCTTTGTGAAGAAATAAAACTGATTTCCTTAAAAACTAAACAGACCGCTTCATCATCTGAAGCGGTCTGTTTGCATTTGAAGTATTTCCTGAATAGTCAGCCCTGCCTCATGCTATTCGTCATCTTCTACTTCATCGGCAGCTATTCCGGTAAGTGTAAGTCGCAAAATGATAAAACCAATGCTTGCTGCCACGCAGGAAGCTATCAGAATGGCTATTTTGGAACCGTTGATGGTAACCGGATTGTCAAAAGCCAGCAGTGTGATAAAAATTGACATGGTAAAACCTATTCCGCCCAGGAAGCCTGCCCCGATGATATTTCCCCATTTGAGATCGGCAGGTAAGGATGCGAGGCCCAGCCAGACAGCAATAATTGAAAAACTTACTATTCCAATGGGTTTACCTAATATCAGTCCGTCTATAATCCCAAGGCTGAAAGGCTCGCCCAAACTAATCAGCCAGTTACTGCCTATAGGAATACTCGTATTTGCAAGAGCAAAAAGTGGAAGAATAATGAATGCAACCGGTTTGTGCAATACGTGCTGAAGTTTATAGGATGGCGACTTACGGCCTCCGCCATTATAAGGAATCACAAAAGCAAGTAATACACCTGTTATTGTAGCATGAACTCCTGAAAGCAGCATAAAATACCAGGCAACAATTCCTCCAAGGATGTAAGGTATCAGGTTGTGGACTTTTAACCTATTGAGAATTGCCAGCAAACCAATAATACCAAGAGCAATGCTCAAATTGAGAAATGAAAGAGATGTTGTATAAAACACGGCTATAATCATAATCGCTCCCAGGTCGTCAATTACGGCAAGTGCAATCAGAAATATTTTCAACGAAGCTGGAACCCTGTTGCCTAATAACGACAGTATCCCTATCGCGAAAGCAATATCAGTAGCCATTGGGATACCCATGCCTGATTGTGTTTCGGTACCGATATTAAGTGTTAAGAAAATACCTGCAGGAACAAGCATTCCTCCCAATGCTCCGAAAAAAGGCAGAGAAGCACTTTTAATACTTGAAAGTTCTCCTTGGTATATTTCGCGTTCCAGCTCCAATCCTATCAGCAGAAAGAAAATGGCCATTAAACCGTCGTTGATCCAATGTACAATACTATGGCCGGCAACATCAAAGCTCCATATTTTTAAATAGGTTGTCTGTAAGGGTGAATTTGCCAGAATGAGTGAAACTATTGTTACAAATACAAGTATAAGTCCACCCGCTTTTTCGCTTTCGAAAAATTCATGGAATAATCTTTTCAATTTCATCAGACAGATTTTAGTTTATTAAAAACAGTTGAAATCAGGAATATACTTTATTACAGAATTGGCTAATCGTGTTTTTATGTAAACATCCGGATTATTCATTGAATGTTTTTTCAATTCCATTCCAAAAATACTGAATTCTGGTAAAAGTGAGGAATAAGTATTTTAGAATCATTGATGTCCGATTAAAAAACATATCGTCCCTGACGGGACTTTAACTTTTGTCTAACTTATTTTCTACCAACATCTTGTCCCTACGGGACAG
>CAZOXJ010000297.1:0-4212 GCA_964583325.1 uncultured Lentimicrobiaceae bacterium | reverse complement strand
CGGAAGATTAAATTCAGAACGATGTACCAATTACTTATTATATAGCTTTGAGCTCACAACTCCTTACTCCTTACTCCCGTCTTCCGCCCCTAAACCCTAACCCCCAACCCCTAAATCCTTTAAAAAGAATCATTTTCCGTTCTCTCAATCACTTCCTGTTGCAAATCAGCATTCATATCGTTGAAATAGTCGCTGTATCCGGCCATCCTCACCAGCAGGTCTTTATAATCCTCGGGGCATGCCTGCGCGGCCAACAATGTTGCAGTATCAACAATATTAAACTGTATATGATGTCCGCCTAATGTAAAGTAGCTTCGGATAAGGTGTCCCAGTTTTTTAATATCTTCTTCTTTTCGCATCAGGCTTGGTAAAAAGCGCTGATTCAGCAATGTGCCGCCCGATTTTACATGATCCAGCTTGGTCAGCGACTTTACAACTGCCGAAGGGCCGTGTGTATCAGCGCCATGCGATGGGGATGTGCCGTCAGAAATAGATTTTCCGGCCAGGCGGCCATTCGGGGTAGCGCCCATTACTTTTCCAAAATAAACATGACAGGTGGTTGAAAGCATATTCAGGTGATATTTTCCACCGGGTTTAATATTGGGTTTCCCATCGATTGTGTCAACCAGGTCGTTATAAACTTTAACCGCAATTGCATCAGCATACTCGTTATCATTCCCGAAAAATGGCGTACGGTTAATTATCGTCTGACGAAGCAATTCTTCTCCATCAAAATTTTTCAGCACAGCAGATAAAACCCTTTCCATGCTAAAGGATTTATCGTCAAATACATGTTTCTTTATTGCGGAAAGGCTATCTGTAACCGTACCCAGCCCGCAGCATTGAATGTAGCTGGTGTTGTACCTTGGACCGCCATCGTAATAATCGCGGCCTTTTGTGATGCAATCCTCAATAACAACTGAAAGAAAGGGTGCCGGGGCATATTTCGCAAACATGCGGTCGATGTAATTGCTCACACGCATTTTTTGATCTACCACATACTGAAGCTGTTTTAAAAATGCCTCATAAAGTTCTTCATACGTTTTAAAAGCTTTGGCATCGCCGGTTTCAATTCCTGCTTTTTTACCTGTTACAGGATTTATGCCGTTGTTGAGTGTAACTTCCAGAATTTTCGGAACATTCAGGTAGCCGGTCAGCAGGTAGGCTTCTTTCCCGAAAGCACCAACTTCGATGCAGCCGCTGCAGCCGCCTTCGCGTGCATCCTGCAGCGATTTTCCCTGTCGGAGCATTTCCAGTATATAAATATCAGGGTTGAAAACCGAAGGATAACCATGCCCCTGTCGAATTACGTGCGCAGCAGCATGAAGAAATTTATCAGGCGTTTTCGCACTGATATGCACTGAATTGCCCGGCTGTAAAATATGAAGTTCCTCAATGACTTCGAGCATAATATAGGAAACTTCGCTGCTGCCATCGGTGCCATCGCTTTTTACTCCGCCGATATTGATATTTGTGAAATCATTGTAAGTTCCGCTCTCACGAGCTGTAATCCCTACTTTGGGCGGAGCCGGATGGTTATTCACTTTTATCCAGAAACAGGAGATCAGTTCCTTCGCTTCATCGCGTGTAAGTGTTCCTTCAGCAATTTCGCTGTAGTAAAACGGAGCCAGGTGCTGGTCGAAATGGCCGGGGTTCATGGCATCCCAGCCGTTGAGCTCAGTGATTGTCCCCAGGTGAACAAACCAATACATTTGTATAGCTTCCCATAAATTTCGGGGTGCATGGGCCGGAACCCAACGGCAGACTTCCGCAATTTTTTGCAGTTCAGCAAGCCGTTTGGGATCGCTTTCGGAAGCAGCAAGTTTTTCGGCGAGTTCAGCATGACGTTCGGCAAAAACAATAACTGCATCGCACGAAATATCCATGGCTTTCCACTGTTCAGCTTTATCAGTGGATTCAGGATCATTCAGATAGTCGAGTGCAGCAATATTTGCGGCAATTTCTTTCTTGTAGTCCAACATGCCTTTTCGGTATATTTTCCCGTCGAGGCTGGTGTGGCCGGGTGCACGCTGCTCCATAAACTCAGTAAAAAGGCCGGCTTCGTAAGCCGCCTTCCATTCAGGAGGAACATGACTGAATATCCGTTCGCGCTGAGTTTTACCTTGCCAATACGGCATAACTTCTTTCGCGTAAAGGTCAATATCCTCCTGGCTGATGGTGTAGCGCTGCATATCGCGCGTATTCAAAACATTAAAATCTTCGACACTGTGGCAGGTTAGTTCAGGGAATGTCGGGACACATTTTGGCTTTGGACCGCGCTCGCCAACAATCAGCTCGCCCTCACCTAAATAAATGGTTTTCTTTTGACAATGATCCAGAAAATTCAATGCACGGAGCACAGGAACAGAGAATTTCCCGTAGTTTTCTTTATAAAAAGCTGTTTCGTGAAGCGCTCGCTCGATAGAGAGAGAAGGCTCAGTTTCAAAACTCAGTTTCCGGAGTTTCTGAACACGCTCGTTCATTCCGGGACCAATGCTTGTATGTTTTGGTTTATAGAAATTGCCTTCAGCCGTAGCCGGGCGCTCGGGATTGGCTGAATGTGGAATTATTTTTTCAAACATGGGAAGGGTATTAAATTCACGGGTGAAAATAAAGATTCAGGTACAATGAAATAACCGTAACAATGCGGAAATCAATCACTTTAAGTAAAAATGAAGAAGGGGGAAAAGCTTAATTGTAGAACATCAGGCACTCGAACAGGCGTCTGTATGTTTTGAGCAGGGTTGGAATGTAGAATGTGTTTTCCATCGATCCTGGTGTTTACTCACATTTCGTATAGTGAGTTGAAGCTTTTTTATTATCGCAAAATTACATAATATCTTTTACAATAGATTCTAAGCTACAAATTTAGATGCTTTCTAAAGTACCCGGTTGTTATTCAGACTGAAAATTATTTTACTATTCAAAAAAATGTAAGATTGGGAATGCTTATTATTTCCTGCTTCCCCAGATCTGTACGATCATAATTCCGGCAAGCATGAGCAGGCATCCGGCAAGGCTTCTGATGCTCAGCACCTCATTCAGCAGCAACCAGCCACCAATTACCGCGAATACCGTTTCGAAACTTAAAATTATGGAAGCATATGCTGGGTGAACATGCTGCTGTGCAACAACCTGCATGGTATAGGCAATTCCGACTGACATTAATCCGCCGTACAGCAACGGCCATGTTGCCTGTAAAATTGATTCAAGAGTTATTGTTTCGAAAATAAAACCACTAACCAGGCTCAGTATTCCGCACACAGCAAACTGAAACGCTGACAATGGCAATGCCGCATGCGTATCAACCAGTTTGTTAATGAGTTGAACATGAACTGCCCAGAAAAATGCACTGAGAAGAATCAGCATATCACCTTTCTGCAAAACAAAAGGCCCGTTGATAGTGAGAAAATACAATCCCGCAAGAGCAATAAACGCCCCGGCCCAAAGTAGTTTAGTTATATGCTGACCAATAAATACCCCGATTAAAGGCACCAGGATTACATAAAATCCTGTGATAAATCCTGCTTTCCCTGCCTCAGTGTATACCATGCCGGCCTGTTGCAGCGATGCCCCTACAAAAAGCACAACTCCTGCCAAAAGCCCTCCTTTGATAATGTTTTTCTGCTTTCCAGGTGGATTTACTTGTTTATATTTCATCCAGAAAATGAGTGGAAGCAATGAAGCACTGCCTAGCAGGAAGCGGATTCCATTAAAAGTGAATGGACCAATAAATTCCATACCGGCACGCTGAGCTACAAAAGCAAAACCCCATATTGCCGCGGTAATCCACAGCATAACAACAGCTCCCCGGTTATAAATTCCTTTCTGCATATATTTATAAAAGTCCACAAATTTAATGGAATCATTCACTTATCCACACGGATTATTTTAATAACACCTATGTTGTTTTTCAATTGTGGTCAAAATGAATGACTACTCATTCATCTCAAATTCACTTATACTTCTCATTCATCAGCAATCAAATGACCATTGAATGTTCACTAAATGACACTCACCCATCTCAAATCTACCTGTAATTCCCATCCTTCCATAATCGAATGACCATCGAATGACCACCAATGACACTCACCCATCTCAAATCTACCTGTAATTCCCATCCTTCCATAATCGAATGACCATCGAATGACCACCAGTGACACTCACCCATCTCGAACTTCTCAAAATACTCTCCCTTCCCCACCGAATGAC
>CAZOXJ010000296.1:0-4233 GCA_964583325.1 uncultured Lentimicrobiaceae bacterium | reverse complement strand
ATTGATCATAATATCATCTCCGGTTGGTGATTTTTTCCAATCATGGCTATTTCATGGCATTATATAACAGCATGTTATATATTCATTGAACACATCAGAAAAAAAATGATGATATTCGAATGTTCTACATATTCAATTATATTTGTATACCAAACTCTTAAGGGATAAAAATGCAGATATTAGATTACGTTTCCGGATTTTATAAACAAAAAATTCACTTATTAAATATCGACAGATGACACATTTTGAAAACAACAACGAAGAAGAACTTGAAAAACTCCGTATGGAGAATGAGTTAAAAAAAGCGAAACTTATTCTGGAGCATGGCGCCATTTTTTCGGAATCCGGAGAAAGCAAAATAAATCCTGAAATAGAAAATGAATTTCTGAAAAATATTGAAGCATTTGAAAGGAGCTTTCATAATAGTGAGCAGATAGCATTGTATGATTTTATTCACAGGCCCGAATACAAATTGGTTGATGAAATTCCTGATGCACAAATAGGTGCTGAACTTGCGAAAATTATGAATATGTTGCATGAAAACGAAATCAATCTCGATACTTTGTGCGAAGTGCAGGACAGAGAGTTGTACCGTTTTATTACAGAAGAATTGTTTCCGCATGAAATTGACAATATGCGTATTCCCGGGATGAGGACATGTTTTATATACGAGGAATTTCATCCAAACCACGAATACGATATACGGAATAACAGTACCTATGGAATCAGGGAGTTTTTAAATAAAAAAGATGATTTCGATTTGATGTATTTCACAAAAGAAGCACGGGATAATGAATGGCTAAAGCATTTTCGGGATGCATTCAAGTCGTTTTCGATAAAGAAGCTTGAAATTACAGAGGTTAGTTTTGACGAGCAGAATGCATTGGCGAACTTTTTTGTTGATTTCTCTGCAACCATCGAAGGCAGTAACGAGAAACAGCGATATAAAGGAAACGGATCCGCAGAATTAAAAAACGTATATGATTTCTGGTGTATTGATGCTATCCGTTTCCCGGAAATGGTAAAACTTTAAATGCAATTTCGTCAATACAGAATTATAAATTACTTTTGCAGTCCGAAAGAATGGCCTCATAGTTCAACGGATAGAATGGAAGTTTCCTAAACTTTAGATACAGGTTCGATTCCTGTTGAGGCTACTTTAAAAATACAAACCGGTCTGATGCAATTCATCAGACCGGCTTTTTTTTAAGAATTTCAGCAGAGTTATGTGATAGCCGCAACAATGGTCTTCACTGGTGTCTGTTAAAAAACGATGCTTAATTGCAGTAATCAATTGCAGCAAAAAGTATTGGATATCCTTATTAAGTGCATCAAATATCAAAACAATAGCCAGAGATTGCTCTTCGACATTTTCGCTCTTTATTATTCATAGTTAATCTCAATAATCAATAAGTCGTTTTGAATAAACTAGAAGAAACTCGGAAGCTCAAGTCGCTTTTAGACTATGGCGCGATCACTGATAATGAGTTTCAAATGCTAAAAAGAAAAGTTTTAGATTTCACTTATCAGCAAGAATCTACTGCCGTGAGCGTACCACTTTCAAGAGATGATTCAATTAAATATACTACGATAGGTAATTTTGCTACGATAGGCAATTTTGGTTCTGTTGAAGAAAGCGAGAGGAATACAACAAGACTCACTATTGCTTCAAATTTGGCTCCCGGCAAAGAAATCACAAGCAAATTCAGCAGCAATAATTTCGCAGTAGCCTCGGCAATAGCCGTTTTTGCCATGGGTTGAAGTGTCTGGCTCAGCTTCATTTGGTAGTTATAGTTCTTCCTATTCAAGTGGTGGTATGTCAGGTATCAGCATTGGATTAGGCATAGCAGGTTTAGTAATGGCACTTATTTGGGGCGGACTTGCGATTGCTGGTACAAAATGGGCATCTGTTTTTGGATTTATTAATCTGATAGTGGTATATGAGTTGTATGGGTTAAAAGAGGAGGAAATCATAGAGTGGAAGAATTGCAGCATAATTTATTGAGTAGTATAGTCGTGACAGCAATAAAATGCATTTCAATGAAAAACGTTGTATCTTTGAACTAACATGCTTACCCTGCATCACCTCTGAACAGCGCACTCAGGGTAAGATTTTGCCTTTTATGCCAAATGTGTAAAGTACCATTCCAGAAATTGCTCATGTTCTCTGTAGATTGTAACGTCGGGTTTTCCATTCCCTTGCTCCCCGCAATCCTCAATCAAATCATTGCTACATTATTACATTGCCTTTTGCCTGCCACCTAATGCCTGCTGCCTGCTTCCCGACACACGAACATTATAACTCTTATGAACTATACAAGCTTCTGACAGCGATGCCCTAATAGCCTAACAGCCTACAGCCTATTGCCAAAACCTGACACATTGAAAAAAAACATCCAGCCGCAATCTGTTGATCTGCGCCAAAAGGCCGAAAATCTGCTGAAAAAGAAGGTTTCACAATCACCTTCCCAATTTCCTGAAGCAGATTTACTCAAGCTTATTCACGAGCTTGAAGTTCACCAGATTGAGCTGGAAATGCAGAACAAAGAACTCATGCTTGCCATTGCTTTAGCAAAGAATGCCACTGATTTATACGATTTTGCACCAATAGGTTATTGTACACTTTCCCAGGAAGGCCAGATTATTGAGATTAACCTCAGGGGGGCAAGTTTATTGGGCAAAGAACGTTCACGTTTAATCAACAGCCGGTTTGGATTTTTTGTATCCGAAAATTCAAGACCAACCTTCAACCGTTTTCTTGATACAGTATTCAACAGCAACGATAAAGAAGCCTGTGAACTGACCCTGACCATTGCCGGCCAATTAGTGGTTCATGTGCTCCTAAACGGTATTGCTACCGACAATGGAGAACGTTGCTTATTAACAATAGTTGACATCACCGACCGCAAATTGGAAGAAGTAGAAAGGAAACAATCGCAGGAAAAATTGCGGGCTTTTGCAGCCATGTTACAGGAAAACAGGGAACAGGAACGAAAAAGCATTGCCCGCGAAATTCATGATGAATTCGGGCAAGTGCTGACGGCTATTAAAATGAATCTTACCATATTGGGAAACGAAACAACAAAAAGAATTGAATCTCCCGAAGCCGTTTCTATTAATAGCGAAATCGACAATATGAAACTTATTATTGATCAAACAATCCACAAAGTCAGGGTTTTTACAAATAAATTAAGACCCGATGTGTTGGATACTTTTGGTCTGTTTGAAGCTCTTGAGGTATATATCAATGAATTCGGCGAACTGTATTCCATAAAATGCACTTATATAAAACCTGAAGATGAAATCACGATTGACATGGATCGGTCAATTGCTGTTTACAGGATTGTTCAGGAAGCATTAACAAACGTTGTGAAGCATGCCGAGGCCACCAGAGTTTGGATAAAAATAGATGAAAGAGACAACCATTTGTTCGTGTCAGTCGAAGATAACGGCGCAGGAATGGATGAAAAAAAAATAGGGAATGCAAAAAAATTTGGAATAACAGGCATGAAAGAACGTGCATATATTTGCGGCGGTTCGCTTACTGTTTCAAGCCCGAAAAAGAAAGGTACTGTACTTGAATTATCAATACCCCTCAAATAAAATGATTAAAGTATTTATAGTTGACGACCATAGTCTCATCCGGGAAGGCTTCAGAAAGATCATTGAAAAAGAGAATGATATTGTAGTTATTGGAGAAGCCGGTAATGCAAAGGATTTTTTTAGTAAATTCAAAACAGCCGATTGCGATCTGGTAGTCCTTGATATTAATCTCCCCGACAAAAACGGACTCGAAGTATTAAAGGACGTAAAAATCATCAAGCCTCAAATGCATGTCCTTATACTTAGCATGTACCCCGAAGAACGCTATGCTATCCGTACTTTTAAAGCCGGAGCTTCCGGGTATATTTCCAAAGAAAATGCAGCTGATACCTTAATTGGAGCCATCCGTAAAGTTATGGCTGGCGGAAAGCATGTCAGTGAAGAATTAGCTCAAAATATAGCTTTTAATCTGAGTCATAAAGTGGCAAATGTACACGACCTTTTATCTGATCGTGAACTTCAAATCCTATTACTGATCGGGTCAGGCAAATCGCTCCACGAAATTGCAGAGACCTTAATACTTAGTATAAATACAATCAATACTTACCGCACACGCGTACTCGAAAAAATGAACTTAAAATCAAATGCCGATATCATCCGGTATGTAATTGAAAATAAGCTGGTTGAATA
>CAZOXJ010000295.1:2548-4235 GCA_964583325.1 uncultured Lentimicrobiaceae bacterium | reverse complement strand
TATGACAACCTTCTGATAATCTATTATTCCGGCACCGGAAACTCGAAACGTGTTTCGGAATGGATACAGGAAGTAGCAAAGGGGCAGGAAATGAAGACTCATATTTCCTCTTTTCATAAATTCAACCCCGAAGATATCAGTGATTTTAAGGGAAAAACTTTGATCGGGTTTTTCTCGGCAACGCATGGGTTTAATATGCCTCATTCCATGCTTCGGTTTCTTTTCCGGTTCAGGCTTTTAAAAGGCTCTGATGTATTTGTTGGGAATACCCGCGCCGGAATAAAACTTTCAAAGTTGTTTTTACCCGGATTAAGCGGAATTGCTATGTATTTTCCTGCACTGATCCTGTTTTTTAAAGGCTATAAAGTAAAAGCAATGTATCCGGTTGACCTGCCATCGAACTGGATATCGCTGCACCCGGGCATAAAACGGAAGGTAGTTGACTCAATGGTTGATCATTATGAACGGCTTACAAAAAAGTTTGCAACAAAGGTTCTGTCGGGGAAAAGGGTTTTCCTGAAATCATTTGTCCTTCTTCCGCTTGATATATTGGTTGCGCCAATTGCTTTCGGGTACTATTTTGTCGGACGCTATATACTTGCAAAAACATTTATTGCCAATTATAACTGCAACAACTGCGGGATATGTGTAGAGCAATGTCCTACAAAATCCATAATTATTTCGGATAACCGACCTTATTGGAAATTCAGTTGCGAAAGCTGCATGAAATGCATGAATTATTGTCCTCAGCGAGCAATAGAAACGGCTCATTCAATGGTATTTATACTTTTATTCCTGCTTATAGCGATTGTAAATCCATTCCTTTCGGGAGTTGTTACTGATTGGGTTGCAACCTTATTCGGGCATTCACGAGTAGCTTACGAATCCATTTATTTTGTGATTCAGTGGTCGGTTGCATTGTTGTTTTTCTTTATCGGATATAAAATACTGCACTATCTGATGGGGTTCCCATGGATCAATAAGATTTTGACAATGGCCTCGCTAACGTCGTGGAAATTCTGGCGGAGGTATAAAATACCAAACCAGCATGTGTCTGCACACCCGAAGGGTGTCTGAACACATGCTGGTTGGGTTATTAAAGGTTAAATTACTATCAGATCGGGGAGTTAGTTTTTTGTGTACAGACACCCTGCGGGTGTGCAGACACAAAAAACTAAAATTGTATAGGTATGGTCATTGTAACTTTCACAGGTTTGCCGTTCTGCTTACCTGGTTTCCATTTACCACTGGTAAGTTTTATTACTCTCACAGCTTCTTCGTCGCAACCACATCCAATACCGCGCAGGACTTTTACATTCGTAACATTTCCTGCTTTATCAATCAAAAAGCTTACATAAACCTTTCCCATGATACACATTTCCTTTGCTGATTGCGGATAGCGAAGATTCGAAACAAGGAATGCATCCAGCGCTTTCTGTCCGCCGGTAAATTCAGGCATACTTTCTACTAAGATGAATGTATTTTCGGAATCTTCGGTTTCAATATCTTTACTTTCCAATTTTGATACTTCGTAAGACGAAACAGTAAGGTTTTCCTGCTGCTGAGTTGCATAACCCAGCGATTTTTTATCGCGGCTTATTCCCAATGCTGTAACCACAACACCACTTACCGCCATATCGCTCACACCTTCGGGCAAAGGCAAGGGTTGATTTACTGTTGTCGAATT
>CAZOXJ010000295.1:0-2448 GCA_964583325.1 uncultured Lentimicrobiaceae bacterium | reverse complement strand
TTCCTTTCAGCACTATGCTTCCCGAAGGACTGCCACGGTATTTGCCGAAAATAAGTACCGGTCTTTCGGAAAACACATCAGGAACGCTTAATGGTTCAACATCATAGGCATCGAATTTTTCATAACTGATAGCGATATGAGTCAAAACCGGGTTTTGAATGTATTTCCGGAATTTTTGCGCCGTTACTTCAGCTTCGCCCTGGTTGGTAATTACAAAAGGCATTCCCATTCCGGCATGAGCCATGCCTTCAATAATATGGCGGTTAACAGAAGAACCAATTCCAAAAGCAAAGAAATTAGCCTGGTTCATGTTGTTTCGTATCAGGTCGAAAGCCTGTTTTTCAACAGTCACATATCCATCGGTAGCAATTACAAAACTGCGTGCAAAACCTTCGGTACCGGTTAGATCAAGTGCCCGTTTGAGTGCCGGCAGCAATTCGGTTCCGCCACCACCTTGCTGACGATCAATAAAATTAATCGCTTTTTTAATATTTTCCTCATTGGCAGTTACTGAAGTTTCGCTGAAAAGATTTGAAGCACCTGAAAAAAGCAACACATTAAAACGATCGGTTGGCCGAAGGTTTCCGATCAGGTCGCGGAGCAGTTTTTTCGAAACATCGAGTGGAAAACCATGCATGGAACCGGAAACATCAACAATAAAAACATACTCGCGCGGCGGAACAACGGAAAGCCTCACCTGCTTCGGAGGTTGAATCATAGCGAGGAAGAAATTCTCATCCTTTCCGGGGTAGAGTAGAACGCCTGATTGAATTTTATCCCCGGCCAGGCGGTAGCGTAAAATAAAATCGCGGTTTCCGCCTTGTTTTTCTTCCGGCATCAATCGGATAGTGGCATCCGCAGGACTATCAAATTTTATATCCGTTTTATGCGACGTGCAGATGACATCGCTAACCGGCATTCCGGCATTTAACGCACATTTCAGATTGAAATCATACAATGGCTTTTCGCCCTCATGTGTATAAGGATTGCTGATCCATTGCTCTCGGGGCGGTGCCGTAACAGCTGGCTGATTACTGTATCGCGGGCCTACGACAGTTGGATATACAAATTCATACACGCCATCTTCAGGAATCAGGAGTTCGGTATAACGGAGTTCAACCCTGATGCGGTCGCCGGGCATGATGTTAGCCACATTCATCTGGAACACATTCGGGCGTTCCTGCTCCAGCAACGAAGCACTTTTTCCTTCTTGTTTGGCTGCTTCATAATCGCGGCGGGCTTGTTCGCGTTCCGATATTTTTGCAATTATGGTTCGCTCACCGATAGTCATTTTCATACTGTAAACAGCAGCTCTTGTTGATGCCGGGAAAACATAAATGGCTTCGATTGGATTTTTACCTTCGTTGGCATACTCCTGAACCACGGTAACATCAGCAATTACTCCGGCAATATTTACTTCGGCGGAAGTAGCTTTTAGCGGAAGCTGATCAAGGTTAGGATTATCGGATTTTACAAAGAAATAGGGAGAAAGGGTTTTATCGGGATCGGATTTCTTTTCAGTGTTAATTTGCAGTGTGGCTGCAATCATGGTTCCGGCTGCGATAAGAAGGATCGGCAGCGAACCAAGCAGTGTAAGTAAAATATGACGGGTCTTCATGACTGAAAAATTAGTAGTTATGAGTAAAAAAATTATGAAATACAGTTTGGAAGCTGGTTATCACTGCAATTTGAAACCAACCGGAATGGTGAATGAAACCCTTACCGATTTGCCTTGCTGAACGCCGGGTTTCCATTTCGGAAGCAAGCCGATTACGCGTTCAGCTTCTTCATTGCATTCGTCATTTATTCCGCGGAGAGTTTTAATATTACTTACAGTACCATCTCTTTCAACTACAAAATACACATAAACAGTACCTTCAATTCCTGCCCGTGCAGCGTTTTCAGGGAAATTAATCTTTGATGCCAGAAAGGCTTTCAGTGCATCGATACCGCCGGGATATTCAGGCATAATCTGCACCGAAACAAAAGGAGTATCATCAGGTAGTGAATTTTCATCCTTCAATTCTACCGAAACAGGTGGTATATAAACCGGAATTTCATCTTCCGGCTTAATGCCCATGTCAAAATCAAAAGGATCGTCGACAGGATCGTCATTGGCGACGATATTGATTACAGGAATGGATACAGGTTTGGGTGCCGGCTTTGTATCCACGATTACCGTATTTTTAATAAACAAGTCTTCGCCAACAGTTTCCCAGCTGTCAGTAACAACTATTTGTTTAACAGGCGATTCCCACTCAAAAGCTGCGAGCGTAAGCCCTAAAGCTACAACGATTCCGATTTGCAAAAAAATGCTTTTCTTTGGCTCCAGGTCAGCTCTTTTCGATTTCTTGGTTTCCATGGTCAGTGTTTTTAGAAGGTTAGTAATTTGTGTTTACAAACAGGAGATGCATGGAAGGGAGAAATTCCATAAAAAATATTTACTAT
>CAZOXJ010000294.1:0-4256 GCA_964583325.1 uncultured Lentimicrobiaceae bacterium | reverse complement strand
AAATACAAAATTACATCATGCCGATGCCTTTTCAGGAATAAATTTCTCTAAAAACGCTCAGGCATGCTTCTTTACAAGCATTAGTAGTATTGCCGAAGCGTTTATCCCGGCAACAACAAAAAGGGAGGTAATCAGTCCGAGCGATGGCACGATCCAGGCATTTACCAGCAAAGCCCCGGCTGCCGACCCTATCAGGTCAGCCGAATAACTGCTTTCCGCAACCTGTTGTATATTACCTGATTTCAGAACGGATGCTATATGAAACTGAGCTCCGGTAATCATTGCCATACCGATAATCAGAATACTGAATACCGTGTAAACCAGTACAGCTGGTACAGTGAAAAGTTTAAAAATATAAATACAAGCAACACTGATCAGAATTATACCTCCTGAAATTATCTGCAGCAGAACCAGCGTTTTATACTTCGGTTTATGCGGATTATGCCTTGCAAGCAATACTCCGGGTGCCAGGCCGGCCATAAAAAGTGTGATAAATATTCCTGTGGCAAGGTAAACATAACCGTAAATTACCTGGAATGTGAGGATAAGAATTATTTCCAGCGAAAAGGAACTTAGTCCTGCCGAAAACAGAGCTACTGTGGTTCCTGCTGATCGCAATGCTGTAAAAAGGAGCAATAAAATGACCGGGATAATCAGTGCATAGAATTTGAAATCCCCCTGGTAGCTTAACCAATAATGCAGGTACCTGTAGCAGCCTGTCGGTTCGAGATCGAGGTTCAGAGGTGCCGCAACCGAAATCCGTTTCATGATAGCTGACGCACGTTCCTCTAGCGAAATATCATCCAGGTAAAACTCGTTAACATATTCATTTTCAATACCCTGTTTAGCGGCAAGCATCGTAACTGAAGTAGTAAGTGGACCATCGGACGCCAGGAAAAAATTCTTGTCGCCGGGTATCACCAGTACATTTTTGAACACAGCTTTGAGCGTTTGATACATGGTCGATTGAATTTTCAGTGCATCATTACCCACATAATCTGCTGTTGACATCAGGCTTAATGTTACAATGCCATTTTTCGAAAGCAGGTTTTTGCACATGCTCAAAAACTCATACGTATAAAACCGGTTAAGTTGCAGGGTCGAAGGCCCCGGAATATCCAGAATAATTGCCTCGTAGCTCAGCGAATCGGTTTCATTGTGTCCCTGATTTATCTGCGAAAGCAGAATTGATTTTTCATTAAAGGCTTTTTTCATCATTACACGCGCATCACCTGTGTAAAGTTTGAATCTTGGATCTCGGGGTAACAGGTTATAGGTTTTTCCCAGGCGGAGGATTCGCGGATTAAATTCCACACAGTCGAGGCGTGTGAGCGGATATTTTAAACACTCCCCGGCTACTCCCGAAATACTTCCTCCTACAAGTAACACATTACCGGTAACGGGTCTTTGCAGCATTGCATAATGAACGGTTTCTTCGTTAGCAGCAATATTGTTTGTGGTGAAAAGAAGTGTATTGTTTTCATAAAAATTCAGTTGCCCCGACTGTTTGGTAACTACCAGTTTGCCCCATGGCGTATCAGAAACAGAAATAATTTCCTGTTCAGGAAACAGGTATTGTATGGCGTTTCGGTCGAGATTGGCAATAACCGTTACAATACCTATGAACAGAGCGCCTGCAAGGTACAGATGGAATTTTTTCCTTACGCTGTAAATCTCTTTCCGGCTGATCAGAAACAGTATTATGCTATTGATTAGCAATACAATAGCCATATTTTGAAATGGCCCGAACAGAAAAAACAGAATCATGCTGCAAACTATACCCGAGGCAATGCTGCCAAGTGTTTCCCAACCATAAGTGAGGCTTACTGCATTTACTTTCAGGGAATTCGACAGGTAAAGGCTTATTGCGCTGAAAAGCCAGCCTGAGAAAAGGCAGAACGGCGAAAGTAAAATTGCTGTCCCAAGTATAATTTGGCCCACACCTGGCAAACTGCCAACCGGTAAAATAATGTTGCGGAGCCAGTAAAGTAAAAACAGAGTTGCAACAGGAATAACGGCAAGTACAAACAATCCGGTCATGATACCCTTCAAACTGGCCTGGTTTTGTGATTTCCGGTGCAAAAAAGCCCCGGAACCGGTGAGTAACATCCAGTTGGCTAAAACAATACCAATAGTTAGTTCATTCCCGTTAAATACAGCTATAAACTCACGGATCAGGATCAGTTGAGTGGCCATGGCAGTGAAACCAAGGCTGAAAGGAAGACGTTTGAGGTTAAAGCCAAGTTTGTTCGTGGGATTTACGAAATACTGCCTGAAAGCATGATTTTCCCTTGCTCTGTCTGTATTCCCGTTTTTCCTGAAAAGGTTCAGGTAATACTTTATATGATTTAAAAAGTGGAAGGTGGCAATCAGTACCAGTGCTATTCCGAAATCGACATGCCACACGAGTAGTTTATCTGTAAAGGCAAGATTGATTTTGAAATTTATAGTAACAGCCAGCAGCAAACCAATGCTTCCTGCAATAAAAATTGATATCAGCAATAAGCTATTCCAGAATTTCCGTTGCAAGTCACCCGAAATAACCTCAGCCCTCACCAATGCAAGTGATAAGCCATAAAACAACAGGCAGATAACACTTATTGTAAAAACGGAATATGGAGTATCCGGCATAGTGATGAATAAAATGCAGCGTACTATTATTCTTCTTCGCCGAACACAAATGCCTGGTAAACAAATATTTCGGTGTCCGGTTCTTTCCAGCCGTCCCAGCCGATTCCGGCTTTATCACGGGCACAATGGCCAAGGAATTCTTCCAGGTTCCAACCGGTATCGGTGGCAACCTGTGGCAGAAAGGTGCCGCTTCTCGAACCTTTCCTGATATAAATCCCATCAGTCCCGAGCCTGATTTTATTAACATCACTTACCTTTTGCATAGGCGTAAGGACTGAAATTTCAATATCGATCTGATTCATTTCAGTTGCTGATACCCTGTCGAAACGGTAATCCTTAGTGGCAGAGGCTACGGCCATTTTTTGAACAATTTTATACAAAGGATTGTCGGCTTCAAAATGTCCTATACAACCACGCAGGTTACCCGATTTTTTAAGTGTTACAAATGCTCCGGCAGGGCTGCGAAGCGCTTCAGTTAAGGATTTGGGATTTACATCCGGAATACTGCCCTCAGTAAGGAAAGCATGAATTGTATTCCGCGCAATTTTGAGCAACTCTTCCTTCTCGGCAGCATTCAGCATTAACGTATTTTGTTTTTGCTGCGATACACTCAAAGCAAAATATCCAACAACCCTGTCCTTGCCGCCATACTCCGAGTCGCCTGAATTTTTATACAAAACTTCTTTGTAGGAAATCCCGGGCATTTCCTCTGTAACATACATCAGGGTAATTACTGATGGCCAGGAGCAGCAGCCGGTAGCCAGGTTCGCAACTTTTTTTTCGGTACAGCTTTCAACCGTTGAAAGAAAAGTATCCGTATTATTGGTGATTATAGCATCCGCAACCTGTTTATCGGTTTTAACAGCTTCCTTATAAGTAGGATAATGCGAAAAATCGGTGCTGATTACAAAGAGGTTTTCGTTGGTAAACCAGGGCTTTAAGATAGTGGCTATCTTCTCGCAAATCCTTTCATCCTGTGTGCCAAGAAGTATGGGTACGATTTTAAAATCCTTTTTTAACCAATATTGAAGTAAAGGAATTTGTACTTCAATACTGTGTTCATTGCTTTGATAAGAAGGGTCGTATGCCATGATTTTGCTTTCTCCGGCAATTTTCTGCGCTGTTTCAAGGTCGGTTGTAACCGTACCAAGTGGTGTTATATAATTACCAATGCTATAAACGGAAGCCCCGGGAAAGGAATTGCGGTGGCTGCTGCCAATAATAAAAACAGTTTTGTAGGTCTTTTCAGGATCAACCTGTTTAAAAGCTGCAGCAGCCACTTCGCCCGAAAAAACATAGCCGGCATGAGGCGAAATAATGGCCAAAACATTTCCATCAGCTTGTGATACAGGCGCTTTGGCGAAAAACGTTTTCAGCATTTGCTCAAGTTCATCCGGACCGGCCGGATAAAAGCTTCCCGCCACCGAAGGAAGCCGGTTTTGTAAAGTATCAGTGGATTTCATAACAACAGGAGGATTGGTATGCGATTGACAGTTGCTGAAAAGTGAAAACATCAGCAAAACGGCAAGCATATTGTTTTTAAATGTTTTGGTATTGACTCTCACGGCTATAGGAGTTGTTCAACCCATTAAAATTACAAAAATATTGGTATAAAAGCAATGGCG
>CAZOXJ010000293.1:0-4276 GCA_964583325.1 uncultured Lentimicrobiaceae bacterium | reverse complement strand
CGGCGATAGCCATAGGCGGTAGGGAAATCGAAGGATTGCTTTATGCTGATGTCTGTCCTGTTTCCTATAGTCGCCGGATTGCCCCAGAGGTAGTTGAATCCCGCTTCAGGATTTTGAAGGTATATTCCTGTCTGATTTCTGAATTTTTCAGCTTCAGTACTTTTTCGCATTGCCGAAAGGCTTGTGTTGTTCTTTTCAATGGCTGATACAACGCTGTCAACCGTTATCTGTGCTGAAAGCGAAACCGGCAGGATGAAAAGAATGGCCCAAATTTTTATGTATCTGATCATGCTTTCTCGTTTTTAAGTATTCCCTTACTGTATAAAATGCTGTAAACTATCGGCACAATATAAATATTGAGTAAGGTTGATGTGAGTAATCCTCCCAAAATTACTTTTGCCATGGGGCTTTGAATTTCATTACCGGGTAAATCGCCTTGTATTGCTAAAGGAATCAAGGCTAATGCTGCCGTTAAAGCAGTCATCAGGATTGCATTTAAGCGATCGGAAGAGCCTTTGGTTACCGTTAAATACACCGAGGTGCCCTGGTTTTGCAATTTTTCGTAATTTGAAATTAAAAGAATCCCGTTACGTGTAGCAATACCAAACAAAGTGATGAACCCAATAATTGCAGGAATACTCATAACACCTGAAGTGAAATAAATGGTGAAAACGCCTCCGATTAAAGCCAGGGGCAAATTAAGCAGAATGACTCCCGCCAGTTTGAAGTTTTTAAATTCCTGGTAGAGCAAAAGAAATATGATAAGGATAGCCAAAACGGAGGTTAGCAGCAAGGTTCTGGAAGCTTTGGCTTCGCTTTCGAACTGACCGCCGTATTCAATGCGATAGCCTTCAGGAAAAACAATTTTTTCGTTTACATTTTTTTGAATGTCCTGCACTACGCTTCGTATATCACGCCCTGAAACATTGGCAGAAACAACTACTTTTCGCTGAACATTCTCCCGGCTGATGGAGCTTGGACCCGAAACGGAAACTATGTCAGCAACTTGTTCGAGCGGAACTTTTTTGCCGTCATCTGTATCAATTAACGCGGAACGAATGCCCTCAATGGTTTCGGTGTAATCCTTATTGAGACGTAAAACCAGGTCGAACCTTCGCTGGCCTTCGTAGATATCGGTCAGTTTTTCGCCACCGAACGAAATGTCGACAAACTCATTAAACTGTTTGATGGTAATACCATATTTAGCCAGCATTTCGCGGTTTGCCCGTATTTGGAGCTGTGGTATTTCAACCTGCTGGTCCACATTCACATCAACCAATCCTTCCACATCTGCAATCGCAGCTTTTACCTCGTTGCCGATACTGAACATTTTATTCAGGTCAGTGCCAAACAATTTGATGGCTATGTTGGCTCTTGTTCCTGAAATCATATGGTCGATACGGTGGCCAAGCGGCTGCCCAACTGTTGCTGCAATGCCCGGAATACCGGCGATTTTTGCCCGCACATCAGCCAGGAATTCTTCGCGGCTTCGCTCTTTAAGAAAGAAATTTACATCCACTTCGGCACTGTTCACGGTTTGCGAATGTTCGTCGAGTTCACCACGGCCTGTGCGGCGGGCAGTACTCGTAATTTCAGGAATCGACAGGAGCTCTGTTTCAACAAGGTTCCCCAGGCGGTTGCTTTCTTCCAGGGATGTTCCTGGCTTACAGACAACAGAAAGAGTGAGAGAACCTTCGTTAAATTCAGGCAGAAAACTCCGGCCCATGGTTGAATACAGTATCAGGGAAATGATAAACAAAGTTGCCGATGACACAATGAAAAGGCGTTTGTGATGCAACGCCCATTCGAGCGAAAGTTCGTAATAATGGGTAAGTTTGTGGGCCAGCCATTTTTCTTTCTCATTTTTTGCAAGATATTTATCGTTTGTGAGCAGCAGTTTACATAACAGAGGCGTCAACGTCATTGCAACGATAAGTGATACAAACAGTGATACCACGAATGCAATCCCCAGCGGTTTCAGCATACGGCCTTCCATGCCGGAAAGGAAAAACAAGGGTATAAAAGCTACTATAATGATAAGCGTTGCATTAAGGATAGATGCCCTGATTTCTTTTGATGCCTCAAACACAATCTGGAAGGACGACTGTCGCTCAGTTTCGGGTTTTGTCCGGTTTTGCCTCAGTCGTTTATAAACGTTTTCGACATCAATAATGGCATCATCAACCAGTGCTCCTATTGCAATTGCCATTCCTCCAAGGCTCATGGTATTAATATTCAGGCCCAGGATTTTCAATGCAAGGATAGCTCCTAATAAAGATAATGGAATTGCCAGCAGAGAAATCAGGGTAGTGCGGAAACTTCCCAGGAACAGAAAGAGAATGATAATTACAAATACCGAACCTTCGAGCAGGGCATTCTTAACATTGTTGACCGAGGTTTCGATAAAATCGGCCTGGCGGAATATTTTGGTATCTAGTTTTACATCCGGAGGAAGTGATTTTTTTAAGTCTGCCAGGTTTGCTTCAATACGTTGCGTTAAATCAAGAGTATTAGCATTAGGCTGTTTTGAAACTGAAATGATTACTGCCGGCTTTGCATTTTCGGAAGCATATCCCATTTTAACACCGGCCCCGATTTTGACTTCTGCAACATCATTTATCTTTATAGGTCCGCCGTTCGCAGATTTAATATACGAATTGCCTAATGCCTCCACATCCGAAGTACGGGCAATGCCGCGCACAACATATTCGTTGCCGTATTGGCGTAAAGCCCCTCCTGTTGAGTTCTGGCTGATGCCTTTACAAACCTCGGCGAGTTCGCTCATAGTTACCTTGTACAGTTTCATTCGCTGCGGATCGGCCAGCACCTGGTATTGCTTGTAATCGCCACCTATAATAGTAACCTGCGAAACGCCGGTTGTGGCTAACATCAAAGGTTTAATATTCCAGTCAGCAATGGTACGAAGGTCCATAAGGCTGGTGCTGTCAGCCTGTAAGCCGAGGAAGAACATTTCGCCCATTACACTCGATTGTGGCGCAAGCACAGGCTGTCCAACACCAAGTGGCATTTGGGAGGTAACGCTGATGAGTTTTTCACTCACGATCTGCCGGGCTTTGAAAATATCAGTTCCCCAATCAAATTCGACCCATACAAACGAAAAACCCTGTGAGGAAGCGGAGCGTACCCTGCGAACATCGGTTGCTCCGTTAACAGCCGTTTCGATAGGAAAAGTAACCAGGCGTTCCACTTCCTCGGAAGCCATTCCATGGGCATCGGTCATAACTACAACCGTTGGGGCAGTGAGGTCGGGAAAAACATCCACGTCCATGTTTCCAGCCGTACGTATGCCCACAACCATGAGCACTACAGCGGCCAGAAGAACAAAGAACCTGTTGTTAAGCGAGAATTTTATAATATTATTTAACATGTCTTTCCCGGTATTAATGAACGTGACCTGAATGTGCATCCAATGCTCCTGATGATTGAGCCAGCTTTACCAGGATTGCTCCTTTGGTGACAATGCGGTCCGCATTTGTAATTCCGCTCTTTATTTCGGACTTTATTCCATCCGTAGATCCAACGCTGACTTCACGTTTTTCAAATAATTCAGGATGAACCTGAACAAATACAAATAAATTTCCCTGCTCCTCAAGCAAAGCCTCGTTTGGAATGGTGAGTGCAACGGAACTCGTAATTGTTTTGAGATACAATTCAACAAACTCACCGGAAATAAAACCACCCACGTTGTCAATCTGAAGGCTGACAGGAACCAGGTAGTTGTCGCTGTTGGTATTTCGACCGTACGAAAGAAGTTTGCCGTTAAGTTGTTCGAGCGTATAGCTAGTATTGTTATGCAGCGTCCGGATATTGGCAGTGCTGAACGATTGAAGCAAAGGAGCATACTTTTGCTGAATATCGGCACGCAATAAAAGTGTTTTATTTTTTGTTACCGAAACCAGAGGCTGACCGGCAATTACATATTGACCGTTCGTTACAAACGTTTGTTTTACAAAACCACTGATAGGGCTCGAAATAGTCTGTCCGGCTGAACTAAAGTTTTTCCGGAGCATATCATACGTTGCTTTCGAATTTTCAAACTCATTTTTTGCAGTCAGCAAATCTTTATCCGAAACAATTTTGTCTTTTGCCAGCGATTTCTTGCGGTCATATTCAAGTTGTGTCCGTTCGTAATTATTCTGCGCTTCGATAATACGCACTGCCAGGTTGTTATCGGCCATGTCACTTCCTGAAACGGTGAATAAACCTTCACCAGCAGAGACACTTTTACCTTCAGGTATTGATCCGCCTGAATAAA
>CAZOXJ010000292.1:0-4283 GCA_964583325.1 uncultured Lentimicrobiaceae bacterium | reverse complement strand
GGAGCGCACTTCTTACAAGTTTCAAACATTCTTTTCTTAAACCTATCCACCGCACGGCCAAATTTTATAATTTCGGCACACTTAATAATTCCGGTCTTATGAGTTCGTTCGAAATACAGGGTGGCCTTCAACTTAAAGGTACTATTATTCCTCAGGGTGCTAAAAATGAAGCATTGCAGATTCTTTGCGCCGTTTTGCTTACGCCCGAAGAAGTCACTATCCATAATATACCTGATATCCTTGATGTTAATAAGTTGATTGACCTGCTGGCAGCAATGGGTGTTACCGTTACAAAAAAAGGAACCGGCATTTATTCTTTTAAGGCCGGAACCGTTCACCTCGATTACCTCGAAACGGATGAATTCCGCCACCTGGCATCGAGTCTGCGTGGTTCAGTAATGATACTTGGACCGCTCCTTGCCCGCTTTGGCAAAGGAAGCATCCCCAAACCCGGTGGCGATAAAATCGGTCGCCGCAGGCTCGATACCCACTTTATTGGCTTACAGAAACTTGGAGCTGAATTCGATTTTGATTCATCGAAAGGATTTACCCGTGTTAAAGCTGATAAACTTACCGGCGCATACATGTTGCTCGACGAAGCATCAGTTACCGGAACCGCCAATATCCTGATGGCAGCTGTTATGGCCAAAGGCAAAACCACGATTTTTAATGCTGCTTGTGAACCGTATCTGGTCCAGCTGAGCGAAATGCTGGTCCGCATGGGTGCAAAAATCGAAGGCATAGGATCCAATCTGCTGAAAATTGAAGGTGTTGAGTATTTGTCGGGTACATCGCATACCCTTTTACCTGATATGATTGAAGTTGGGAGTTTTATTGGCCTGGCAGCAATGACACAGAGCGATATCACTATTTGCAATGTGAATTATCCTGCATTGGGGATTATCCCCGAGGTATTCCGAAAATTGGGTATCACTATCGAACACCAAGGCGACAATATTCATATTCCGGCGCAGGAACATTATGAGGTTGAATCGTTTATGGATGGTGGTATCATGACTATAGCGGATGCTCCGTGGCCTGGATTTACACCCGATTTAATAAGTGTTGTTCTGGTAACTGCTATTCAGGCAAGAGGAAGTGTGCTTATCCATCAGAAAATGTTCGAGAGCCGTTTGTTCTTCGTCGATAAACTCATTGATATGGGAGCGCAGATTATCCTTTGCGATCCACACCGGGCAACGGTAATCGGCCTCGACCGGCAAAATAAACTTCGGGGCATCCGTATGTCGTCACCCGATATCAGGGCCGGGGTTTCGTTACTTATTGCAGCACTTTCAGCAAAAGGCACAAGTATTATTGATAATATCGATCAGATTGACCGCGGCTACCAGAATATCGATGGAAGGCTGAATGCACTGGGAGCGAGGATTACGAGGGTTTAGGGAGGGGTTGGAGGTATTGGAGGACGGGGCGACAAGGCGAGGGGCGACAAGCCGGGGGAGATAGGGCGACATTTCGAAAACTTAGTTTCCTTTAAGTTGCTTAGTTTGTCAGATATACTTCAGATCATTTCATGGGGCTACCAACAAACAGAATATAATCTTCCTTTTTCTTCAGAAGATGCGTGTTGATGCCTAACTGTATTACAGCAAACACTTTAAAAAGCAGAAAGCTTAAAAACGATCCGCAATTTTCTCTCTTTATCCATTTATTACTACCCTGGTAACCTCTTAAAACCTGGCTTGTAATATTCTCCTTATAAGTGATATTCAGGCCTGCATTGATGAAAGACTGCAGGTATGTTACTTCGGTCCAGTGATGGAATGCCATCTTATTTTTCCAGCCTTGCGAAATATACTTCCGGTTTGGGGATTTATTGATAATGTCTGTGATCACAAATTTCCCTGAAGGTTTCAGTACCCTTCTGATCTGTTCCAGGAATAATTCCTTTTTAGGATAATGAAAAGCGCTTTCGATACACAGCAAAACATCGATTGAATTATCACTTATGGTTTCCAGTTTTTGCGCATCATCAACAGTAAAATCAATATTTAACTTGCCAGCTGTATTTTGAAATGCTATTGAAATATTGTCAGGATTCAAATCAATGCCAGTAATTTTTAACGGCGACATGGTATCTGCAATATACAAGGCCTGAATACCATTGCCACATCCTACTTCCAGAACGTGCATGTTTGCAAGGCTTTCAATATGCGATAAACAATAATCGGTAAGATTTAACTGGCGTTTTTCAAGGGATTCGAAATCAGATTTATAATAAGGATAATGAAGCATCAGATGCTTACCAAAAAGGCGGACATATAAATTGTTCATTGACTTATAATATCTTCTGGTTGAATTAGCTGTAGAAAGAAGATATGATGGGGTTTTTATGGTATTCATATTAATCTGTTTTGTGTGAAAAATTAAAGATGATTTTGCTCAGCAAATTACAATATTTCAGTGAATTTAAAATCATTGCTTGTTTTTGTTTTAATTGTAATCGGAAAACTAAAAAAAGAATACTCATGTTTTCCGGAACTCTGCCAAATTGGCCTTACATCCTGTATGGCAGATTTTTTGTTACACACACCTTACTTTTAACTCAATCATTCATCATTTTACGATTGATGATGCATGAGTTATTTTATATTACTTATAATCAGAGTCTTGAAAAATGTTTAATCGCATGAAGCAGAAAAAAAATACGGAAAAATCCGAAGACAAAACTGTTTTTGAAACAGCAACTGACAATATTGCAGAACCGGAAGCACAGCCTGCGACAGAACAGGAAGTAGCATCGGAAGCAACAAAAATGTACACCGAAGAAGAATATCAACTGAAAGTTAACGAGCTGAACGACAAATACCTGCGCCTGTATTCGGAGTTTGATAATTTCCGTAAAAGAACGTTTAAGGAAAAGATTGACCTCAGCCGGACTGCTTCCGAAGAGGTTATCAAGGATTTACTTCCTGTTCTCGACGATTTCGACCGGGCCATGTCGGCCATGCAAGCCACTGATCAGCTGGAACCCGTAAAAGAAGGTATTCAACTGATACATGCCAAAATGAAAGCTGTATTTGCGGCCAAAGGACTACAGGAAATTAAAAGTATGGGTGAAGAATTCAATACCGACTTTCACGAAGCTATCACCAGTATCCCTGCACCTTCAGAAGAACTCAAAAATAAAGTGGTTGACGAAGTCCAGAAGGGCTATATGTTACACGATAAAGTGATACGTTTTTCTAAAGTTGTAACCGGAAGCTAAACCTGTTCCTTTACAACATTAAAACTCCACCAGCCCCCTATTTTTACATCAAAAGAGAAACAGTGACAAAACGAGATTATTACGAAATACTTGGCGTAACGCGCAATGCCGGCGATGCCGAACTCAAAAAGGCTTACCGCCAGATGGCATTGAAATTCCATCCCGACAAAAACCCGAACAACAAGGAAGCGGAAGACAAATTTAAGGAAGCAGCCGAAGCTTACGAAGTTCTGAGCGATGCTGAGAAACGCAAACGCTACGACCAGTTCGGTCACGATGGCCTTCGCAACGGTGGCGGCGGTTTCAGTGGTGGCGGAATGAATATGGAAGATATTTTCAGTCATTTCGGCGATATTTTCGGTGGCGCTTTCGGCGGAAGTTTCGGTGGTTTCAGCGGTCAGCAGCAGCGCGGTGGCAGGCGGGTTAACCGTGGCACTAACCTCAGGGTAAAAGTGAGGCTTACGCTCGAAGAAATCAATACCGGTGTCGAAAAAAAGATAAAAGTCAACAAATATATTTCCTGTACACACTGTAAAGGATCAGGTGCCGAAGGCGGATCAGCCTACTCAACCTGTTCAACCTGCCGTGGCACAGGACAAGTAACCCGCGTTACAAACACCTTCCTCGGGCAGATGCAAACAGCATCAACTTGTCCCACCTGTAGCGGCGAAGGACAGATCATCCAGCATAAATGTGTTCATTGTGCCGGTAACGGAGTTGTGAAAGGCGAAGATGTAATTACAATTGATATTCCTGCGGGTGTTTCGGATGGCATACAGCTTTCGGTTAACGGCAAAGGTAATGCGGCTGCACGCGGCGGTGTTCCCGGCGATTTGATCATTCAAATAGAAGAAGCACCTCATGAAAGCCTTCACCGCGAAGGCAACAACCTGCTGCACGATCTTTATATCAGTTTCCCTGATGCAACCTTAGGATGTTCAGTCGAAATTCCTACTCTCGAAGGTAAAGCCCGGATAAAAATTGAGCCAGGAACACAGGGCGGCCGGATGCTGAGGCTGAAAGGGAAAGGATTACCTTCAATAAATTCGTATGG
>CAZOXJ010000291.1:0-4285 GCA_964583325.1 uncultured Lentimicrobiaceae bacterium | reverse complement strand
TATTAATTTGCTTTCTACCAACATTTTGTCCCTACGGGACAGCCCCGTTAGGGGCGAAATATTGGTAGAATATATAACAACCCCCAGCGAAGTGAAGTCCCGTAGGGACGATATATATCAAGCCTTGCGACGTTTTCTGATTAATTTTGCCGGACAACAATGAAAGTAAATCTAATCTATGTTTAAAAAAGCATTGAAAGATTTACTAAACCGGGATTAACCCACCTTTTAATGACACTGTAACAGTGGTTAAGTAGAATGCAATTAGGCTATAATGAATCTACAATCGGTTTAAATCATTATTCCGGATCATTCACTGCTTCCTTATGATTAATTTGGGTTTATGTTGGCGGAGAGTAAAATGCAATCAGGCTGAAGTCCGGCAAAACGGATTTCAGCCTGAATATTTTCTGTACGGTTGGTTATGTATTATCTCCCTAAATCAACTGCCCGGGTGAGATATTGAAAAAACAAATCCCTTACAAATTACCAGGATATTCTTATTTCGACTCTGCGGTTAAGTGCACGGCCTTTTGCAGTACTATTGTCGGCGGCAGGCTTACTTTTGCCAAAGAATGATTTCTCGATATTGGTTGATTTCATTCCTTTCTCTTTTAAGTAACTTATAACATAATCAGCGCGTTTCTCTGATAAGCGTAAGTTATACTCCTCAGATTCGCGAGCATCGGCATGACCTGAGATTGAAATAACTGCTTCCGGATGTTCATTCATATAAGCGGCAATTTCATTCATTTCAATGATATATTTAGCCATGGTAACCCAGGAATCAGTATCAAAGTAAACAGTTTTTTGCATCACAGCACCCATAATAACTGCGGGACAGCCATTGTTTTCGGCAACGCCTGCTTCATTGGGGCATTTGTCCTTATTATCAGGAATTCCGTCAGTATCGGTATCGGGGCAACCCATAAACTGTGACAAGCCTTTTACATCCTTGCATGAATCATTGTTATCAGGTATCCCATCGCCATCGGAATCAGGTACACCAGCATACTTAGCTAAACCAAATACTGCCGGCCATAAATCGTCACTATCTATAACTCCGTCGCCATCCGTATCAGGACAGCCTTTGGTTTCTTTTTTGCCGGCAACAGTCGGGCAGGCATCCTCCTGGTCTGGTATGCGGTCGCCATCCGTATCAGGACATCCTCTGAACTCCATTGTGCCTGCAATTTCAGGACATGTATCTTCGAGATCCACAATTCCGTCATTGTCTTTATCAGGGCAACCGGATAATTCAATCTTACCCGGAATATCGCGGCAAAGATCCTTTTTATCCTTTACGCCATCATTATCCCTGTCCCTGGCACATAGTTTAATATTTAATCCGACAGAAGCATAGCTATAATGATCCCTTTTCCTAAGATTATCAGAAAAATCAAGTGTATTATCATTAAAAGTGATATGATCGCCATATTCGAGATTTATTGCTAAAGTCGGGTTCAACCTGATTGATGCACCTACGCCTACTGGCGCAAACAATTCAGTTTGTGCTGAAGGATGTTCATTTATAACTTCTCCGGTAGTTTGATCTTCGATCTTCGAAATAAAAGATGTTACTCCAATTCCACTGAAAAGGTAAAAATTGATGAATCTCTTTTCATTGTATTTGGCGAATAGTTCATTCACATTAAGTGTAAGATTAAACGAAGCATCCCAAAAATCGCTGTACAGTTTCAGGTTCTGATCATTCCGTTCGCTGTATAATGTCGATTTTAGAAATTGGGTGCGCATACTAAAAACCGGACTTACCTGGCAGCCCATAACTATTCCGAGTCCAGGTTCATGGTACTTATTCCAGAAATCGTCTTCATTAAGATCCCCGAAATATTGACTAATCCCGGCATTGGGCTGCAGATAAAAGTGCCCTATAAATGGCTTGCCGCTGTTTACTTCCTGTGCAAATGCATAGTTCTGATTAGCATGAATTGCAATAATAAATAAAGCAATTAATGAAATCCGGTAGTACAAATTATTCATAGTATGATTTATTTACTTTCAATTAATACTTTGATTTTAAAAATGAATCTTAAAGAATCGTCTCTTATCGCGGCGGAGCTTGTACTTGAAAATTAGCGGGTTTGTTTAAACAGCTATTGTAATACCAGGATTAAGGTTTAACGCTGAGCTAATTCCACATTCACAAATCTCTCCTTTTTCTTTCGATACACCCGGGAATAACTATCTGAATGAAGCACATTTAGATATCGGGAATAACCTGACAAAGCTAAAATTGATACTCTATATTTCCTGTAGCTGATGAAATCAAAAAATTGTAGATGAACAGGTTAAAAACTTGTAGCAAAATCGACTACATATTTAAAATCGTCAATAATATTTTCATTTTTACAGGAAAAACAACATAACAGATTTATAACCCAGGACCTTGAATATTGAAGCAAAATACTGACGATCCTAATAAACCCGGTTTAAACCCAATTTCAGAATCAGAAAATACTGGATCAATAAAGTAAATCGAAATTAACCCAACTCTATAATCTATTTCTTATCCTTATTAACAGGCGGATGATTTTAGGATGCGCTACGCAGAAAACAAAACAGGCTGAACCCCGATAGCCCGGAATTCAGCCTGATAAAAAGTAAACAAAAAATAATTCAGGTAATTTACTGATCCTTTAATTAAGAGAAAATTTGCTAACCCAAATTTACTCTCTCAGTTTATTTCGTAATTTTTATTTCTACCCTGCGGTTAAGAGCGCGGCCCTCGGAAGTAGCATTATCGGCCACAGGCTTTGATTCACCAAAGAACGACTTATCAATATTTACTGATTTCATTCCTTTCTTTTTCAGGTACTTAATAACATAATCAGCACGTTTCTCCGATAAGCGCATATTGTAATTTTCGGATTCGCGTGAATCGGCGTGACCTGACACTGAAATAACAGCTTCGGGATGCTCATTCAAATAAGCGGCAATTTCATTCATATCAATAATATATTTTGCCAAAGTAACCCATGCATCAGGATCAAAATATACTGTTTTTTGCATCACAGCACCCATAATTACTGCCGGGCATCCGTTATTTTCTGCTACTCCTGCAACATCAGGGCAATTATCCTTGTTATTCGGTACACCATCACCATCAGTATCAGGACATCCTTTGAACTGGGCTGATCCCTTAATATCCGGACAATCATCCTTATTGCTAGGAACTCCATCACCATCGGGGTCAGGCACACCTGCAAATACTGCCAGGCCAAATACTGTAGGCCACAAATCTTCGCTGTCAATTACGCCATCACCATCTGCATCAGGACACCCTTTGAGTTCTTTTTTACCGGCTACGGTTGGACAGGCATCGTCCTTATCAGGAATACCATCGCTATCAGTATCCGGACAACCTTTGAACTCAGCTTTTCCGGCAACATCGGGGCAGGCATCATCTTTATCCATAATTCCGTCGTTGTCTTTATCCGGGCAACCTTCGAGCTCTATTTTACCAGGTGTTTCAGGACATAAGTCTTTTTTATCAACAATGCCGTCTTTATCCTTGTCCTTTTTCTGTAGTTTAAAAGTAAGCCCGGCAGAAGCATACGAATACTGATCGTATTTACTTACAGAGGTATGAAAATCCATTTTTATGTCCTCAGGAGTAATCCGGTGACCATACTCAAGATTCAAACTAATAGTATTACTCAGCCTGAAAGCCGCGCCGCCACCAAGAGGATAGGTCATACCGCTGTTGACCTCCTCTTTGAACAAGGATCCGTCGTAGTTGGTAACCTTATTATTTCCATGAAGATACCCGGCACCGCCAAAAAGATAAATGGTAAGAAACCTATTGGGATTGTAGTTAAATATCTCGTTTACATTTAATGTAATCTGCCCTGAGAGATCCCATATCTTGTCCTCCATGGTTAGCTCTTTTTCCTTGCTGTCGCTGGCGAGTTTACCTGCCATAAACTGGCCCCTGAATCCGAATATTCTGCTGAACTGCCAGCCGGCAATGGCTCCTCCCCCAATTCTGATTTCTTTATTATACAAATCATCCGGATTAAGATCGCCGAAATATTGGGTTAATCCAATATTAGGCTGCAAATAAAAGTAAGATTTGAATGGTGGAACTGAATCTATTTCTTGTGCCGATACCTTTGTGAAGAAAGAACTGACAACGATGGCACAAATAAGTGTTATTGTCATTTTAGTAAAAATAACTTTCATAAAATCAGCATATTAGTTTGATGAAAAAACATTATTAACACAAAGATATCAAAAAGAGAATTAATATAATGTTATTAGCTAA
>CAZOXJ010000290.1:0-4289 GCA_964583325.1 uncultured Lentimicrobiaceae bacterium | reverse complement strand
AGTACAATAAACTATTACATTTGCATTGTATAAATGTGATAACATTCATTTCTGTTATTTAAACAACTACACTTAATAATCCATTAATCTTAAACCTAAATCATTCAACAATGAAGAAAACGCTACTTTTTGCTCTTGCGATAGCTGTTGGCGTAACAGCTACAGCGCAGAAGATGAGCAACAATCTGTCAAAAAATGTTGATGTCAACGCAAAACTGGAAAAAGTACGTCCTGTTGACAACCCAACAAACACCAAAGCATACGCTCCTAGTTATGCTCCGGTAAACCAAACAGTAAAAAGTACATCCGACGTTATCGAAACTCTTATTGGCGGTACAATTTACGATACCCAAACCAATGGTGCTGTTGGTAACCGTTGCTATGTTTATCCTGACGGATCTGTAGCCGGAGTATGGACTATGGGATTCGTTCCAACTGGCTATGCTGAACGCGGTACAGGTTACAATTATTTTGATGGTGCCTCATGGGGACCAGAACCAACTGCCCGTATTGAAAATGCACGCTGCGGCTGGCCTTCATATCGCCCGCTGGGTGACGGCGAAATTGTTGTTGCACATAATGCAAGTACTGGCCTTTTAATGACAAAACGTCCTACCCGCGGAACCGGTGCATGGACTACTACCCTTATCCCAGGTCCGGCCGGAGCATCAGATATTACATGGCCACGGATGCTTACTAATGAAAATACAGTTCATATCATTGTTCCCTCAGCTAATGCTCAGGAAGGCTTGCTGTATGCTTTGCTTTACTACAGGTCGTTGGATGGCGGTGTAACATGGGAAGCTCCACGTACACTTCCTGGTTTGGATGCAGCATCACTTGGTGCAGGAACCACAAAAAGTTTCAATGGTTTTGGTGCTGATAATTACAACTGGGCTGAACCCAAAGGCCAAACTATTGCTTTCGCTATTGCTGATGCAATGGGCGGAGTATGGATTATGAAATCACCTGACAATGGTGATACCTGGGAGAAAATAACTGTACAGACTGTTCCTGTATGGGACGTAGCACCAACTCCTATTTTATGGTCAAATGACGGAGGTGTATCTGTTGCATTGGACAGTGAGTTAAAAGCTCACGTTGTATTTGGTCGTATGCGTAACTCCGATACTGATTTTGGTACCGAGGGTAATTCATATTATCCGGTTACTGACGGACTTCTTTACTGGACAGAAGGAATGCCTGTTTTAGATACAACCGCAACAGCTGACTGGGATGGACTAGTAGCTAATGGTAACCTTATCGGAGGCATGCTTGATTATAATAACAGCGGCGAAATTGAGTTCCCTGAGGTTGCCGAAGGCGAATTCCCCTTTGGTTTGTATGGTAATTCACTCTCTGGTTTTGCACAGATAGCCATTGATGAACTGGATAATATGTTTGTAACTTTTTCAGCACTCCGCGAGGACCTTGTTAATGCCGGAGCAAGTCCAAATGCTCAGGTTTACAGACACCTTTATACTACCTCAAAAATGGCCGGACAAACTACCTGGGCTGATCAGCGTGATTTAACTGATGATATCGAACATTCGTATGACGAGTGTGTAACAGCTTCACTTGCTCCTAAAACCTTAGATGGCAAACTGCATCTGATTTACCACCTCGATCCGGAACCAGGAACAGCAATAGGCTCCGATGCTGATGCTCCCTCAGATACCTATGTCAATTACCTTACATTCAATACTTTTGTAAGTGTAAAACCTGTTGATATTGCAAAATATGTTGATGTTTCACCAAATCCAGCTAGTGAATTTGCTAATGTAGTAGTTTCATTGACTAAAAATGAGAATGTTGAAATCAACGTTTATGATGCAATGGGTAAACTGGTTATAGCCAATAACATTGGTTCACAATTAACCGGATACCATACCTATAAGGTAAATACCTCGAACCTTACATCAGGAATGTATCTTTTCACCATCAAAATTGGTGACAGCCAGACTTCGAAAAAAGTTGTTGTTAAATAAAACTGATTTTCTTTTTTTTACAAAAGGCTGCCTTATGGCGGCCTTTTGTGTTTTATGGGATTTATGAGATAAACTAAAAGTATGCAACAGATTCTTCCTCGATTATAAATTCTTTTTTCTACATCGGAATCAAAATCCTTACATTTGTATATGTCAAAATAAAAAATATGATTTAGCTCAAAAAAAAAATATAACCCTGATTTGGAAACTCTTTACTATTGATCAATTAGCAAATAAGCACCTATGAAGACTTTTTTTTTATCATTCCTGATTTTATCAGTCAGCTTAACAGCAGCAGCACAAAAGTATTATCC
This sequence comes from uncultured Lentimicrobiaceae bacterium, assembly GCA_964583325.1. Lineage (GTDB taxonomy): Bacteria > Bacteroidota > Bacteroidia > Bacteroidales > UBA4417 > UBA4417. The sequence continues at coordinate 1,987 of CAZOXJ010000290.1, read as the reverse complement.
AAAGCAATCCGGAAATTACGACCACACGGCTAAATTATTTAAAAAACCATGTGTTGACGATGCGACAGGTAATACAACTACCGATATTCCTTATTGCAAGCCGGCTAACAAATTCACATCGGCCCAGGGTGTTTTTGAAACAATGATTGGGAGCACTGTATACGATGCCCAGACTAATTCAGCCGTTTCAAACCGCATATTTGCTTACCCGGATGGTACAAAAGGCGCGGTCTGGACAATGGGTTTCGGATCAACTGCTTATGCTGACCGGGGAACCGGTTATAACTATTTTGATGGCTTCAGTTGGGGCGAGGAGCCAACCACCCGGATTGAACCTATGCGAACGGGGTGGCCATCGTATTACCCCTTAGGTAATGGTGAACTGATTGTTGCACACGATTTTATAGCTGGGCTTCAGATTTCGCAACGACCACTGAAAGGAACCGGTGACTGGACAACTTCGTTCCTTGCAGCACCTGCCGGAGCAACAAAAGTTTCGTGGCCAAGGGTTATAACAGTAGGAAATACCATTCACATTCTGGCAATTACAGGCGTTCCGTACCAGGGACTTGACCTGGCATTGTTGTATTACAGGTCAACTGACGGAGGTGCAAGCTGGGAGAGTCCCGTTATACTTCCAGGTATTGACGCTGCATCATTAGGTGCCGGTGCGGGAAAAAGTTTTTCAGGTTTTGGATCCGATGCCTATGCATGGGCAGAGCCCCGGGGCAATACCATTGCCTTTGCGGTTGCAAGCGGTATGGGAGGAGCATGGATAATGAAATCAATTGACAATGGTGTAACCTGGACTAAAAAAACTGTTTTTAGCGTACCGGTTCTTACTGATGCGCCGTCACCCATTATGGCATCAACGGATGGTGCTATTTCGATAGCGCTGGATAGCAATGGCGACGCTCACGTTGTATTTGGAAGGATGTTTGTTTCGGATAACGATTTTGTGGCAGCCGGATTTTCCTACTATCCTTATACTGATGGACTTGTATACTGGAATGAAACTATGCCCGAACTTGACACAACTCAACTGGCGAATACCGAAATGTTGGAGGATCAGGGAAATCTCATTGCATGGATGAAAGATTATGACGGAAACAACGAAATTGATTTCCCTGAAGTTGCAACCGATCAGTTTCCATTCGGGCTTTATGGCTCCTCACTCAGCAGTATGGGACAGATAATAATTGATGAAAATGATAAAATATTTGTTACTTATTCGTCATGTCGCGAAGACCTGGAGAATGCAGGTGCAAATCCTAACGTGCAGTTGTACAGGCATCTTTACCTCACTGAAAAAATAAATGACCTGTCGGGTTGGAGCGTTCCCCGCGATTTAAATGATGATATTGAGCATTCGTACGACGAATGTGTTTTTGCTTCGTTAGCGTCGAACACAGAGTCCGGCTTCATGTCCTATTTGAATATTCTGTACCATATTGATCCTGAGCCTGGCACATCAATTGGTGCTGATGAAGATCCTCCAGGTGATAACTATGTTAATTACCTTACTGTTTTCCTGCCAGTGTCGGTACAACCGAAAGATAGCCGGCAGGAAGTAATGGTTTCACCAAACCCGGCACACGATTTTGCCAATGTAGTGGTTTCCCTTGCCAAAGCTGACAAAGTCGAACTCAGTGTTTACGATGCAATGGGTAAGTTTGTGATAAAAAACAACTACGGCGTGCAAACAAGCGGTAATCACACTTTCAAAGTGAACACTAGTTCGCTCACTGGCGGTATGTATCTTTTCTCAGTAAAAACCGGAAGTAGCCAGATTTCGAGGAAGGTGGTTGTTGAGTAGAGCTGAATACGAGTGGTTAAGATGTAATGGTTGACAAGGCGAGGGCTTTGTGAGGGGCGACAAGGCGAGGGCTTTGCGAGGGGCGACAAGGCGAGGGCTTTGCGAGGAGCGACAAGGCGAGGGCTTCAAAAACTAAATTCCAAGTCCCAAATTCCAAGAGCCAAATTCCAA
>CAZOXJ010000289.1:0-4325 GCA_964583325.1 uncultured Lentimicrobiaceae bacterium | reverse complement strand
TGCAGAATTGCCTGTTTCAGTGATCCGTTCCCGATTCCGTGTATAAATATTACTTTGTTGAATTTATAGGCAATAGCACTGCCCAACATCCGCTCAAAATATCCTAATTGAATGGTAAGGATTTCGTGTGGCGAAAGCTTGCTGTAATCTTGTCGCAAGGCTGAAATATGGAGGTCAACTTCGGCTTCGTTGGGAGCCGTGCGGTGCTGATCAATAGCCGTTTCGGGCCTGAAACGTTCGGCAGCAGCAGGCAGTGGTTCGCGGTTTTCCTTCTCGTTAAGTATTTGTTCGTAAGTGCTCGGTACGCGGTTCAGCTCGCAAACGGTATAAACAATAGCCCGCTGGTTGGCCAGGAAACGGGTTTCGTGGTAGCTGCCTTCCTGGAAAAATAATGAACCTTTGATACGGAATGTTGCACTTACCGGCATCAGTACTTTTTCGTTTTCATCGGCATAGAAAATAACCTGCATCACCCCATTCGACCATATGCTGATGTCTTCGCGAACAATGCTTTCAATCACCAGTTTCGATTCGGCAGGTACTGAGCCGTAATCAATACCGGAGAAATTACCTTCCTTGTTTTTAAGGAAGAAAGTATAAAGAATCTCGTGAGCTGTATTATTCACTACAAAAACATCCATCGACCCGGTAAGCAGGCGGTTCTGATCACATGGAACCCAAGCAAGGTAAACGCCTGTGGGAGCAGCCTGTCCGTTGCCGCGCTGAACAATGCGACTGATACGATCGGTTTCAAACACTTCCGGTTCCGGTTCCGGTTTTACTTCAACGGGTTTCTCCGACCGGCGCTCATTCCTGTTTAAAAACAAATCGCCTGATGCGCCGGCGGGTTCTATGGCAACAAGTTCGCTGGCAAGGGTTGGAATTTCGAATCCATCCTCAATTTCCACCGAAACCATAAATGCATTTATCTCTTTTACTACGGTTCCTCCTCCTGTTGAATTCAGAAACCGTACTTTATCTCCTGCTTTGAATTTCATTCTGATATGGTAAATATGTGTTAAACAGACTTTTAAACTAGTATTTCGGAACTTTAAGAGCTTTAAGAATGCCCGCCGGTCTGTTAAAAGGGGTGCAAAGATAGAAACAATTCATTCATGATTTTTGTAAACATGCCCGGATTCGATTTTTATACAGCTTTTTACAGGTGATTTGACTGGTTTATTTCAATAGCTAAATAAAGTGTAATAAATGGTAGTTTTATGCGTTTTAAAGTATAATCGAAAATCTAAAACTGTTCAGATGAATCTTAAAAAATCAATAAAAGTCACATTCTTTATAAGCCTGGTTGTATTTCTAACTTCGTGTGGCGAAGAGAGAGAAAAGCCAGTTGCGCCGAAATTCATATTTAAACACAATGTCAATGGTTTCGACTTGCAGAAAAGCATAATGAATTACACTAACAAGGCTGGAAACCAATACCAGGTTGATGAATTGCAATACTTTATTTCGGAAGTAAGTATAAAAACGGTTGAAGGTCAGATTTTGCCTGTTACTGCCGATAATGCAATCCATTATGTTGATATTGACATCCCTTCAACGCTCGAATGGAATCCAAAGGACAGGATACAGGTTACAGGATACGAAAGCATAACCTTTGTTTTTGGGATCAATGAAGTAAAAAACAAAACAGGTTTATTTGTAAATCCGCCTGAGCGCGATATGTTCTGGCCCGATATGATGGGAGGCGGTTACCACTATATGAAAATGAACGGGCAATGGAAAGCTTCGGGTGATACGGTTACACCTTTCAACTTTCATCTTGGCATCGGGATGAATGAGGATGGTACTGCTTTCTATCAGAATTATTTTACTGTAACCCTTCCTCTGAATGTTACTGCCGGTTCGCTGAGCAACGAGTTTACGATAACGATGAACATCGAGAAATGGTTCGAATCGCCTAATCTATGGGACTGGAATGTTATTGGCGGACAGATCATGCAAGACCAGAATGCAATGCGCAAAGCTTGTGAAAATGGTGCAAACGTTTTTCAGGTTACGCATAAAGGTGAGGATATAGTTTATCACGATTAGTGCTGCGCGGAAGTTAGGACAAGGGGACAAGGAGACTAGGAGAAGGGAGACATGGCGAAGGGCGACATGGCGAGGGGAGATAAGGCGAGGGGGTGACAAAGAGACAAGGCGACAAGGGGATCTGGAGACAAGGAGAGGGGAGACAAGGCGAGGGGATAACAAGTCGAACAACATATACATCTGGATATTAGCGTGAAACAGTTTACATCAGGATTGATATTTATTAGTAAAGGAAGAGCAGCATATTTTGTTGCTCTTTTGTTGCTTTTATTTTTATCGGCCTGTAAACCTGATGATCCAGATTACAATCCCACGCCATACGAAATTAAGGTCCCGAAATTTTTCCCTACCAGGATGAATATTCCATCGGACAATCCTATGACTGTTGAAGGAGTGGAACTTGGCCGCAATCTGTTTTACGACGGACGCCTTTCGGGTCGCACCGAGCCGGACAGCATGATGAGTTGCGGGACTTGTCATCTCCAATCGAGGTCGTTTGAAGCGGGTATTGATCATCCGAAATATATTGGTGGCAAAACTTTTGGTATCACGGGCATCAATACCCCGCATTATATGTTGCCCATGATTAACCTGGTGTGGAATGAATCGGGCTATTTCTGGTCGGGGATGATATCGGAAAGCAATCCGGTTGCGGGGCGGCAAAATCTAGAGGATATTGTTTACATGGGCGTTATTGCACCTCACGAAATGGCTGGCGATACCAATAAGGTTAAGGCACTTATACAAAGCATTCCCGGATATCCCGAGCTTTTCGAAAAAGCATTTGGATCGCGAACTGTTACATTCCGTAATATCAGCAAGGCTATTGCACAATTTGTCCGCACACTGATTTCATCAGATTCGAAATTCGACCGTTATATGCGTGGCGAAGAGCAGCTGAATACTTCTGAACTCAATGGCTATGTGCTTTTTATGACCGAAGAAGGAGCCGATTGTTTTCATTGCCACGGTGGTTCGGGTAATCCTTTGTTTACAACTAATTTGTTCTACAACAATGGGAAAGACTCTGTTTTTAGCGATCCCCGCGACCGGTTTTCAGTAACCGGCGACCCAACCGATCGCGGAGCATACAAAGCCACCACTTTGCGTAATATTGAATTAACAGGGCCTTACATGCACGATGGCCGCTTTAAAACGCTTGAAGAAGTAATTGATTTTTACTCGGAAGGCGTAATCTGGTCGCCAAATGTACACCCGCTTATGCACCATTCCCATGATGGAGGAATTCAGTTTACTCCTTCCGAAAAATCGGATCTCATTGCTTTTATTAAAACATTGCGGGATGATACGTTTCTGTCAAACCCGGCATATGCTTCACCGGAAAAATTTCCGGATGGGACAAAAGTTAAAAAGTAATTTAGCGGAACGCAGAAGTATTTTTTTCGAAGGAAGTAATTTGTATCGGTTTTAAAATATTAATAATCAGCTGACTGAATAGTTTTATATATTAGGTAAGAACTGAGGATACATTGTATAACTTAAATTGAAATCGGATTTCAGAATTTATACTCTTTCCCAACATTCAATACTCCGGTAGTTTTTCTTTTACCGCAAGGGCGCAAAGAAATAAAATGCAGATTATCAGGATAGTAGGACGCAAAGGCTTGATTTTGTATCTTGCTGATAAGTAATCGTTTGAGAATTATTAACGGGCTATTGAACATTGCTATCCATGATATAAAGGCGGATTTTACTTTCCGGAATCCAGATTTGTCTCATCACCAACAACCGGTATTAAACCGTACATTTGCAGCAACCACTCATTTCATACATTTTAACTGAAGTTAGCGTATGCCATTTTCGTTGCTGGGTTTGTCGAAACCCCTTTTAGAAGCTATTGCCGGACTAAATTATTCGAAACCGTATCCTATTCAGCAGGAATCCATTCCGGTGATCCTGAAAGGGAAGGATATGCTTGGCATCGCCCGCACCGGTTCAGGAAAAACTGCAGGTTTCGTGCTGCCGATCCTCGAAATGTTTCAGCAATACAAACCCGAGGCAAAGACCCGTTTTGTAAAAGTGCTGGTTTTAGTACCCTCGCGTGAACTGGCGGTTCAGGTTGGCGATGTGTTTGTTTCGGTGGCTTCGAAGCTTCCACGTAAGGTTAAAATACAGTCAGTTTTCGGTGGGGTTTCCATAAATCCGCAGATGAAACAATTGAATGGAACCGAAATACTGATAGCAACTCCTGGCCGGCTTCTTGAACTTATTTCGTCGAAAGCGGTCAAACTCTCGGAAGTTGGAACCCTGGT
>CAZOXJ010000288.1:0-4330 GCA_964583325.1 uncultured Lentimicrobiaceae bacterium | reverse complement strand
CAGCGGCCAGATCGGAAGGCAAAAAGGACGAGCCTATATCGACCCAGCCGTATTTATCTACTTCGCCCCGGTAAAAAGCAGCACGGTTAGTTCCTTTTTCCCAGATGATCTCAGCCCGTGGTGCTATATTGGAATCGTTAACAACCAACATTCCTCCTTCGCCGCTGCTAATATTCTTGGTTTCATGAAACGAAAAGGCTGCCATATGCCCGATACTCCCCAGGGGCTGGTTTTTGTAAAAAGAATCGATGGAATGAGCGGCATCTTCTATCACCAATAACTTATATCTAGATGCCAGTTGCATTACTTCATCCATATTACATGCTATACCGGCATAATGCACAACAACTATTGCTTTCGTTTTGCCGGTAACCAGGCTTTCGATTTTTGATGTGTCAATATTGGGATTTTCCGGATTGCTGTCAGCAAAAACCAGTGTAGCTCCCCGAAGTACAAATGCGTTTGCCGTCGAAACAAAAGTATAGGATGGCAAAATCACCTCATCTCCGGGTTCAATCCGGGCTAGTAAGGCTGTCATTTCGAGTGCATCGGTACAGGAAGTGGTAAGCAGGGCTTTTTCAAAACCATAACGCTGCTTGAAAAATTCGTGGCATTTTTGTGTAAACTGCCCGTTCCCCGAAATTTTACCGGAAGCACCTGCAGCAGCCACGTAATAAGCTTCGCGGCCGGTGAAATGCGGCTTATTAAAAGGGATTTTTATGGAATTCTCAGGAAACATGATTCGTGGCAGTTAGGTGTCAATCTGGATGCGGCTGTTCAGGATATGCTATATTTTCATACTTTTGAATTCGCAAACAGCAACAGATTATTCCGGTTCAAAAATACACATTTGCTGTGAATGATTGATACCAGGTCCGTTTTAACTTTTTTACATGTATCCAATCCCTGATATTCAGAAGATCGCAAGCCTGCCGATGTTTTTCATCCTTGGAAGGCCGCGTTCAGGCACCACTCTGCTTCGTACATTGTTCGACGCTCATCCTAATGTAGCTACTCCCATCGAGTGTGCTTTTATTATGAATATGAGCCAGAAATATGAAAAAATAAAGAATTGGTCACGCGAAGATTTACTGGAGTTCCACGAAGATGTTCAAAAACACATCAAATTCGATACCTGGAATATTGATCTGGAAAAGATGAAGCATGATTTACTGCATTGTGAAGGGCAAAATACATTTCAAACGGTATGTAAAGTTGTTTATTACGATTATGTTTCGTTGTTCCCGAAAGAAGAGATTAAATGGATAGGAGATAAAAATCCGGTTTATGCTACCTATACCCCGCTGATGCTGAGGCTTTTTCCCGACGCTAAGTTTATTCACCTTGTACGCGATCCCAGGGATAATATCATATCCTTGAAAAATGTTGATTTCGAAGGGCCTTTTACTGCTTTACTGGCTTACCGCTGGCAGCATTCGGCACGGAAACTTTATTATATCAAGAAAAAGTACCCTTCCCAGTTCTATACAATCCGCTACGAGGACCTTGTTAAAGAGCCGCAGAAATACTATCGCGAAATGTGCGACTTCCTTTCACTGCCTTATTTTGACCATGTTTTTGATTTTTATAAGAAACAGGAGGAGGCAATGAAATTGTTCAAAACCGATAAATTGATGAAATACCATAAGAGCCTGCTTTCACCTATCAACACCAGCAAAGTTGACTTATGGAAAACTCAGTTGCCCGACAGGGATATCAGAATTACCGAATTTGTGGGAGGCCGGTGGACAAAACTTTATGGTTACGAACGCAAATACAAATGGCCCGGATTCAAAGCTATGTTTGTTTCCATTCCATGGTTGGTGTATGGTAGCGGATTGTATCTGCTTCGCGATTTTATCGACCTTCTGCCGTTCAACCTGAAGGTGAAAATCAAGAACCGCGGACCTGTTCTGGCACGCACCTTTGTAAAATTCAGGAATCCGGATTCCTAGTTCTCCACCTATGGCCCGGCGAAGTTTTTTAAAGGATATCAGCAGTGTTTTCGCGAGCAACATATTGGCTATTGTAAGTGCTTTACTTATCGATATTGTGCTTTCGCGTCAGCTAGGACCCGAAGGCCGGGGTTTATATGCGTCCATTCTTGTTGTTCCTCTCATTGTTACAAGTTTTGTAATGCTGGGTATCAGGCGTTCGGCTGTTTACCACCTGGGAAAAAAAATATTTGATGCTGATCGCACAGTCTCAGGAATCTTGAGCCTGTTGATTATTACCAGCATATTAGCTGTTCTTATTAGTGGAATTGCTTTTTTGATACTGCTTCCAAAAGGGCTTACCTGGATAATGGCAATCCTGGCTTTGATGTCAATTCCCGTAAAGCTGATTCTTGTTTATTCAGGTGGAATTTATATTGGTAATGAGGATTTTAAACGATCAAACCTACAGGTGTGGCTTCCGCTTGTTTATGATCTGCTTGGCATACTGTTATTTGTTGCACTCTTAAAGTGGTCAGTGAGTGGTGCATTGCTTGCTTTATTTCTTGCTAACCTGCTGGTGTCGGTTATGTCGCTGCGGTATTTATCAAAAGCCTTCAAAATCACGATATCGTGGGATAAGGAAGTTATTTCCGGTCTGGCCAAAATTGGAATAACATATGCGGTTGCAGTGGTGATCATGCAACTCAACTATAGGGTAGATATCCTGCTTTTGCAGGAATTATCTACAATGAAAGAAGTTGGATACTACTCCCTGGGAGTAGCAATCAGCGATAAGTTATGGCAGCTGCCCTCGGCTATTGGTCTGGTGGTAATGAGTCGCAGTGCCAATGTTGAAGATACAGGCCGGCTCGATCGCGATGTCGCCAAACTGGTAAGGGTATCATTTCTGATCGTACTTTTGTCGGCTGTTGTTCTTTGGGTTTTAATTCCTTATTTGCTTCCGTTGTTTTACGGAATAAAATTTGCTCCCAGCATTGGCGTTGTGCGCTTGATGCTTCCCGGAATAATTATGTTCGTAATCGTACGCATTTTAAGCGGAAGGTTTGCCGGATCAGGCCAGCCAAAACTACTCATTGGCCTTTTTGTTCCTGTATTGTTGGTAAATATTATTCTGAATCTTTTTTGGATTCCGGCATACGGAAGTTTAGGTGCAGCAATGGCTACCAATGTTAGTTACACTTTAGGGGCGATAGGCATTTTGATTCTCTTTTCGGTTAAAATGAAAATACCTTTTTCGGAGCTCATTCTATACAGGCGCAGCGATTTCGATTTTGTCAATAAAGTAGCAACCCGTTTCCGGAAAAAATGACACAAGGATTTTCAATAGAAAAAGTGAAAAACACACCTATGTTTTTCATCCTGGGCCGCCCCCGGACCGGTTCAACGTTGCTGCGCACTTTATTCGATGCTCATCCGCAGATTATTATTCCACAGGAGTGGCCCATGTTGCTGCTGCTACATTTTCGGTTTGAGAAAGTAAAATATTGGGATAAAAAAAATCTGGAAGAGTTTTATCAGAGTTTGTTTCAGCCTTTAAAAATTCCTTTCTGGTCAATACGTAACTGGCCGGGAATCGATCTGGACCTTTTGCACAAAAACCTGTTGCTTTGCGAAGGCGAACAAACACTCGAAACACTGCTTAAAGTCGTGTATTTTCATTACAATTCGTTTTTCGATAAGAAAGAGATAGTTTTAATTGGCGATAAAAATCCTGCCATCTCCAATCATCCCGAATTGCTGGCAAAACTGTTTCCAACGGCTAAATTTATTCACCTGGTCCGCGATTACCGCGACAACCTGGTTTCCTTGCTCGAAGTGGATTTCGAAATGCCTAATGTTACGTTACTTACTTATCGCTGGAAATACTCTTTCCGCGTAATTGAAAAGGCTTCAGCTTTGCATCCTGAACGTTTTTATACTATCAGGTACGAAGATATGGTAAAGCAACCGGAACGCAGGTTTGGTCAATTATGCAGTTTCCTTGTAATCCCGGAAGATCCTTCGATATTTAGTTTTCATACCCGAAAAGACGAGCTTGAGCGTTCGTTCCCTCCAGAAATTCTGCATCGGTACTTTACAAGCCTGATGCAGCCTATTGACGATCGCAAAGTTGGAGTTTACAAGCAAAAACTTACGGCCAAACAAATCCGTATTGCCGATCTTGTAGCCGGACAAATAGCTGAAAAAGCCGGATATCAGCGAGAGTTCACCAAGTTTACACTTAAGGAATATTTGTGGGTAACCCCGGCAATACTTTATACGCAGGGACTTTATTTAATAGGAAAAATGGTAAGGATACTGCCCTACAAATGGATGCTCTGGCTGATTAACAAACCTTCGTTTATAGTAGGTGTTTATACAAGGTTTTTCGG
>CAZOXJ010000287.1:0-4349 GCA_964583325.1 uncultured Lentimicrobiaceae bacterium | reverse complement strand
GATATTGCGGAGGGAATCAAGCATAGGGTGGGGAAAAGATGGAAAGGCAAAATTACAAATTTCAATCGAATCGACTCTTGCTCTGAATTCAACTAACTGAAAACGAAACGAGCCGGATTACTCCGGCCCGCTTCTATTGTAAATGGATGACTTATTTTACAATAATTACTTTCTTTAAAATACTATTTCCCTTATTTCTGAGCGAAACTGTATAAACTCCTGCAGGCGAGCCATTCAGATCAATTGTTGTAATGTTTGTCCCATTCATTCTAACCTCATTTTGTTTCCAAACTAATTTGCCAAGGTTGTTATAAACTTCAACCTCGAATATTTTATCTCCGGAATCGTTAACCTGAATATTTAAAACTCCGGTGCTTGGATTAGGGTAAACCTCAAATGTTGATCTTTCTGAAACTTCTTCAACTGAAACAGGCCTTACCAGAATTGAATTTGAAACATCCGAACTGCATTCATTTTGAGTTACAACAACTGTGTAATTGCCAATATAAACGGCAACATGCGTCTGATCAGTTGCTCCCGGAATTTCAATACCATCTAAATACCATTGGTTTCCAACAGACGAATTGCTTACCAATGTATCTCCAAGCTGCGTTATAACAGGAGTAACAGGAATAGGATTAACCTGAACATTAAAGTTCGGCGTTGAAAGACCTGCTCCACAATCATTTACACCATTAACTTTAATGATTCCTGATGAAGCGGTAAGATCAAAACCAACCGTTATTGAAGCGGTTCCGGCTCCGGACACGATTGTAGCTCCGGCAGGCACACTCCATTCATAAGTAGAAGCATGAATGACAGGCTGAACTGAATATTCTACACCCATACTTCCGGCACAAACCGAGCCTGACCCGCTAACAAGTCCGATTGCTTCGGGTAAGGGAGCTACTTCTACATTATAAACGGTTGGTGATAGCGACTGGCATCCTAGTTCATTGGTAAAATCAACACTAACAGTCTGGTTTCCTGAGCCATTCCAATTAACTGTAACTGAGTTGGTACCTGCACCGGATGTGATACTGCCACCAGCTGAAACGTTCCAGGTATAGTTATCATAATTAGCTTGTGTGGTATATATTATATTTGAGCTACCAGAGCATAATGCGCTCTCTCCGGAAATAATAGGAACAGGAACCGACAATACACTCACATTATAAGTAGCAGGAGTTGCCGAAGGACAACCATCGCCATCCTGATAATTTACAGAAATTGTTCTTGAACCTGCTGTACCCCAATTTACAGTTACCTGGTTTGTATTTAGACCGGCAGTAATTACACCCCCATAAGAAATCGTCCAGACATAATTGTTAAAACCACCCTCTGTTGTATATTGAATACCTGATGAGCCGGCACACAATGAATTTACACCAGTTATTGTTGGCGATGTCGAAGGATCAATAAGCAGGGTTCCATTAACATAAGTAATCGAATAATTTACAGATGTAAGACCTGAAGGAATAATGGTATAATTTCCTACAGAAGTAGCTGTGATTGCAGTTCCGCCAAAAAGCAAAGAACCACCCAGTACGCTTGCAGTTTCACCAAAAACAAAACCATTGTATAAAACTGTGTAGCCATCACTGAAAATATTTCCATCAAAACATTTGCTTTTATCTTCAGCTGTGATGATCAAACTCTTAGACGTAACAACAAAATCAGGTGTCGCAGCTACGGTCAATGAATAATTTGGTCCGGCAGTTAGTGTGCCAATGGTAAATGCATAGTTTCCTGCATTTTCGCCGGCAATACGGCTCATTTCACCGGTAATCATATCAGTACCAACCAGAGCCGGACTATTTGAGTAAGAAAAAACAGCCGGCTCGGGAGCCCCGTATTCTTTGTTTTGACCTGCGTCACCAGCAATTACTATTGGTTTAGGTGAAACTGTTAAAGTTGCATTACCATTTGTAATGGCTTCGGGAACGCAGTCGCCGGTAACAATACAGCGGTATTTGAATCCACTCATTGCGACTGTAGGGAGAGAAATATTCAGGGTTGAAGTGGTTGAGTTAGAATAAATACCACCATCAATAACATCAGAAAATCCAGAACCAGAATTCTCCTGCCATTGATAACTTACAGCATTTGACGCAATTACTGTAAACGAAGCTGAAGCACCGTAAATTATTGATTGATCACCTGGCTCTGTGTCAACTGCAGGTGGTACACAGAAAGGAGTATACTCCCAGAAATCCTTAGCTTTAGTTATACCGCTGTCGAAAGTTCCTGTACCGGCAAATATTTTTTCGCCAACACTAAATCCGGTAGCAGCTAATCTTTCAGAGCCGCCAAAATTCATTCTTTGGATCCACGAATCCAATATTGGATTATATTCCCAGAAATCCCTAGAATATACTCCGCCTAAATCACCCAGGCCAATAAATCCGGAGGATCCGTTACTGCATCCGATAGCACCAAAGCGTGCAACTCCGCCAAAATTCGATTTCGCAGTCCAAACATCTGTAACTGGATTATATTCATGAAAGTCTTTTAACAAAACAGCATCAACACCTACTACAGTATATCCTGTTCCAAGATATCCTTTTGTACCAAGGCTAAAACCTGTGGCATATGATCTTCCAATACTACCAATATTTGATTTTTGAGTCCAGGTATCAAGAGCTGGATCATATTCCCAGAAATCGGATAAGCGGGTTTGGGCAACATCCAATAATTTCCCGGTTCCAATATATCCTTTTGAACCTATACTAAATCCAACAGCACCCAACCTTCCCTGACCAGGCATGCTAGCCTTTTGAGTCCAGGAATTTGTTAATGAATTATACTCCCATAAGTCATTGGCAGCAGTATTATCATCACCTGTACCTATATATCCCTTATCACCTATACTGAATCCGACGGCTAAATATCTTCCGGTTCCGCCAAAATCAGCTTTTTGTGACCATGTATCTGTAGCAGGATCATATTCCCAGAAGTCTTTGTGCCGTCCTGATCCAAAACCAGTTCCGACATAACCTTTATCTCCAATATTAAAGCTGACAGCACCGTATCTTGCAATACCACCGAAATCACTTTTTTGAGTCCAGGTATCAGGCAGTTGAGCAAATGATATCTGAGCAAGACTAATTAAAATAATCCCCAGAAGGAGACCAGGTAAACTATAATTTTTCATACTTATTTTGTTTGTTTATTTCAAGACCTTTAGATTTATCAATTCTTCTTTTGAAACGCTTGGAGGCATTTCCCCTTTTTTTAGTTTTGTTATTACAAATTTTGCCACTTTTTCAGCATCAGACGCCGATTTAAACCCTTCATTCCCTGATATACCAGGCATATTTTGCTGATGAATTATCCGTTTCCCTCCTTTAAAAATATCATAGCCCCATGTATTGTTAACTGCCGGAACAGTTTTATACGAATAAGCAGTGTCCAACACTTTTACAATCGGGAAATTCATGCTTTTCGTACCCCGATCATTTAAGGTATTGGCCTTAGAAAAGACGGTAGTTAGTAACAAACAGACTACAATTATGTACTTTATCTTCATGTGCACGCTAATTATCGGGATTTTATCATCTCTTTTTAAAATCATTTTAACAAAATAATCATAATACCTACATTGGATAGATATCAGACCATATCTGTATTTTCTGAAAACACTTAACCGAATATGTCAGATTAATATGTAAAGTGAAAAGTCATCATTTCGTTTGAATGCTCAATATCGTCATTAAATGTCAGAACCAGTTTCCAAATTCCATAAAACTGATTCTATCCTGAAACGATCTGATCTAATTACTCAAAAGTTTAGCCAATCAACTAATTTCACCATTACTCAGATTATAATATTGTAAATAATCAATAAATATACCAAAATCATATCGCACTCTATATCAATATTTTGAAATACTTTACATCGAAAATCTATTCCCAAAAATACCAGACTGTCCCAAAACGGACAACAATTCAGAATATTCCCAAAAACAAATTACATTTACTCTATCGGGACATTTTTCGCATAATGAACGTCATAAAATTTCATATAATCTGTTTGAAATCATGATTATTCATTTTTCCAAAATAGTAATCACAAAAAAAATGATTCCTCAAATCATGCTTTACAATTATTTATTCAAAAAACCAGAGCTACAACCTTAATTTAAACTGACCGGGCTACCAATAAAAACAAAGGATAGTCTTTAGTACTTCCATCCTCTGTTATCTTTGAAATCACAAAACACTGCTTGTACTTAAGATCAATAAACCCTTTTGAGGAAACACGATTTTGCAGATTTTCCACATCAAATCCCTTATGCCCATTAAATCCTTCCCCATGAAACGAACCATCTTCGGCATATAAGTCAGCA
>CAZOXJ010000286.1:2585-4356 GCA_964583325.1 uncultured Lentimicrobiaceae bacterium | reverse complement strand
CTACTTCCTGATATCGTAAACCATCAGCGAATTACCGTGGCGGATATACAGGCGGCCGTTTTCAATCACAGGATGAGCCCAATGCTGAGCTGAGCCAAAAGGCACTTTAAATCCACTTATTTTTTTGAACCCGGCTAAAGTAGGTTCAATCAAGGCTACTTCGCCGCTTTCATCGTACGTATAAAGTAAACCTTCGGCTGAAATGATGGTTCCGGAACGGCCATTAAGTTTTTCATAAGCAACTTCATCGCCGGATTTCCAGTCGATGGCAAAAACACCTTTTACTTTGTCTCCTAATCCGTAAATTTTTCCGTTGAGCAACACAACACCACCCATCCGGCTGTCGAGTCGTGAGTTTTTCCACACTTTTTCAACGGAACTTCCATCGGCTGCAAGTTTAAGCATAACACCACCATATCCGTATCCCGAAACGCAATACAGGTACCCATTACTGTAAAGCGGAGTATTGGCATGCACTGCATACTGGTTTATCTGTTCATAACTCCATAGTTTTTTACCTGTTGCAGCATCAATCCCGAGGATGGATTTTTCCGTCATGGTAACAACAATTTTACGAGCCGGCAAAGTAATCAGCAAAGGTGAGCAGTAAGCGCTTATTTCGCCGTTACCAGTGCTGCTCCATATGAGTTTGCCGGTATTTTTATTCAGAGCAATCACGTTGTTTTTAACACCGCCAACTGTACAGAAAAGCTTTTCGCCATCAATAAGCAGGTTTTCGGTAACGCCCCATGTTATATTGCGGCCATCGTAATCCTTCATTACATCCACTGACCACAAAATATTTCCTTTATCAGCCGAAAGGCATACGATTTTACCAAAAGCACTCATCAGGTAGACTTTCCCTCCGTTAATCACAGGTGTTGATCGTGAACCGGGATAGCTTTCAATCCATTCGTCGCCGTAAGGTGTGCTCCACACGAGTTTTCCGTCGAGTGAAAAAGCGAAAACTGTCCCTTTCCCGTCGGTAGCGCCGGCAGTGTATATTTTTTCATGGGCAACTACTGATGCCGAAGCATGTCCTTCGCCCAGGTTATCATAATGCCATAAAAGCGTTGGCCCGGCTGCCGGCCACGACCGGAGAAGTCCTTTTTCATCATAAATGCCATCGCGGTCTTTGCCACGCCATTGGGAAGCTTCCTGGGCGGTGATTATATTTGTAAATAATATCAGACTGATAATGAAGGTGAAAATCGGTTTCATAGGGATAATGAGATTAAATTTTGGATAAAAATACAACTTTATAGGGAATGATGATGTGATATCTCAACAGGATAAAAAAGCAAGCCAGTGAAATTGATATTCTGTTTATCACGAAATTTGTTGGAAATGAAAATTATTCTCCGATGAAGCACTCCTTGCATAACACTTTACTGCTGTTTTTTCTCATACTATGTTATGGAACCATGCATGCCCAGGAATTAAAGCAACTTATCCCGGTTGCTGAAAGTAAAAATGTATTTAAGGCAGCGTTAAGTAACAGCGGCAAAAGTTACACATTGAATGATCTTCCAATACTTACGTACCTGGTTAATGGAAAACTGAAATCAACTTCGGCTGGAAAATCACTTCAACAGGCTGACAGCATAATAATTACAGAAGGGAATCTTCAGATTTCGTATAAAAGTCTTCCGTTTTCAACAGGCACGAAAGCCAGGATAATTTTCAAAAATGTATCAACTAAAGATACACTCCACATCGAAAATGTAGTTCCGTTCGGCGAAAATCCTGAGCATGTTTATATTACCGGAAA
>CAZOXJ010000286.1:0-2485 GCA_964583325.1 uncultured Lentimicrobiaceae bacterium | reverse complement strand
CGTATGCCATGCACTTAATGATGAACTGGGATCATCAGTATTACGATGCCAAAGATGGAGTTTTTCACATGGAAGAGTTCCTTGAAAAAGGGAAAAAACTTTATGGCGGCGACGATGTAATAGGAATATGGCCAAACTGGCCTATGCTTGGCCTCGATCAGCGAAACCAGTGGGATTTATACCGTGCTTTACCCGGCGGAACACAAAAAATAAAAAAACTGGCTGAACTTTGCAGAAGCAATGGAACTAAGCTTTTTATCAGCTATAATCCATGGGACGAAAGCACCCGAAACGAAGATCATCATTCCGGGATGAGCGATATGATTGAAAAAACAACCGCCGATGGTGTGGTTCTTGATACCGAAGGGAAATCGAGCCGGGAACACCAGGCTGCCGCCGACAAAGTGCGGAAAGGAGTAATTATGTACAGCGAAGGAATGGCCGTGCCGCGTGATATGCAGGGGATCGTCGCCGGTCGTGTTCACAACGCATTGTATTACCCGCCTTTGTTGAATCTGAACAAATTTATAAAACCCGATTTTGCTATTTTCCGTGTGGCGGAGGTTCATCGTGAACATATCCTCCGCGAATATGCAACCTCCTTTTTCAATGGCTATGGAACTGAGTTGAATATTTTCCCTCCGGGTCGTCCGGATTGGATGGATGAAGAATACAGATTTTTTGGTCGGACGCTAATGATCCTGCGTGAAAACACGTATAATTTCGTGACTTCCACATATACACCGTTAATTTCAACCAAATCCGATAAAATCTATGTAAACAAATGGCCGCTGGCGCATAAAACCATTTACACCATTTTCAGTCTTGTTCCTCAAGGTATTGATTCGCCTTTGTTTGAAGGGCAACAAAAACCTGGCTGGCATTATGTCGATTTATGGAGCCATGTTCCCGTAAAAATTGACACGATTGAGGGAAATTTTTTTGTGAACATTAATATCGACGGATTTTCGAAACGGTGGCTGGGAACCAATAACGAAGGGGCTGTTGGAGCAGTTGGTTTCTTTCCACAGAATATTCATTTTAAACTTAATGGAGATTCTCTAGCTATTTCAGCCACAGCAGGAACAAAAATTAAAATCTGGAAAGGTGATCCGTCGTATGAAAAAACCTGCAAGGAATATCCTGTTACGCTTAGTAAAATTAAAATGTACAATGATTTCGGTCGTTACGAAAGCAAGTTTGTGGTTCAGCTTTTTGATAAGGATGAACTTATTGACGAAACTTCATTCGAAATTCCTTTCGCAACGCCAAGGCTGATCAGTACGGTTGTCAGGACTTCAATTCCTGCGAAGATGCCTAAGGATATGGTTAAAATTCCTTCCGGAGTTTTTTATCAGAAAAGCACGTTTGGTGATAATTTTATTCCAAATCCGGTTGTGGATGAAAAAGAAAAGAAGATTATGCATTCGCTTTACATGGATAAATACCCGGTTACAAATGCACAGTTTCAGGCTTTTTTGAAAGCAAGCAACTTTAAACCGGCTGATACAGCTAACTTTTTGAAACATTGGATAATTGGACAAATTCCTCCTGGAGAAGAAAATTATCCTGTAACCTGGATCTCATACGAAGATGCAAAAGCCTTTGCATCCTGGGCCGGCAAGCGTTTGCCAACTGAAAGCGAATGGCAGTATGCCGCACAAACCGAAAAGCTGTACGACTGGCCCTGGGGCGATAAAGTGAAAGTTGAACGGAAAGAGGAAGTTATAACCAACACGCTCACAGTTTCAAAATTGCAGGTTGATCCGGCATATTGCAACACGGGCGACGGCAAATTATACCCTGTCGGAAAATACAAAAAAGGGATTAATCCTTACGGACTTTACGACCTGGTTGGTTGTGTGTGGCAACTGACCAACGACGAATACGATAACGGAACAAACTACTTCCTGGTAGTAAAAGGCGGGAGTTATTTCCTGCCTGCTTCAAGCTGGTGGTATGTGGAAGGTGGTCCACGGGAACTTACTTATACGCAAAAACTGCTCAGAATTTCGCAGGGTTTTGAACGATGCGGTACGGTTGGATTCAGGTGTGTGATGGATGCGGAATAAGCTAAAAAAAGCCCCGTGAAATTTACACGGGGCTCTTTTCAATATATGTTAATAGGAAGTTACCTCATTTTTTTATATTCATTTATCAACCCGTTTGTTGATGCATCAAGTTTCGTAACCGGCTCATCTCCATCAAGTTCAGGGAGAATAATATTTGCAAGTTGTTTGCCTAATTGTACGCCCCATTGATCGAAACTGAAAACATTCCATATCACGCCCTGGACAAATATTTTTTGCTCGTACATGGCAATCAGTGAACCCAAAGTGCGTGGAGTTAGTTTTTTGAAAAGGAAGGAGTTGGTCGGAATATTTCCTTCAAAAACCATAAATGGAAGCAGCTCGTCAATTTCGATCTGGGTTTTGCCTGCAGCTTTCAGTTCGGCTTCCACTTTTTCGGCGGTTTTACCAAGCAT
>CAZOXJ010000285.1:0-4367 GCA_964583325.1 uncultured Lentimicrobiaceae bacterium | reverse complement strand
CGGTCGTATGTATCGCCGTTTTGTCCGACAGGTATTATAAAGTCGAAATCTTCGTAAGAACAATATGGATTCATTACACGAACATCATAATCAACACCGCAGGCACGTAAATTCGGACCGGTGAAACCATAGGCGAGTGCGCGATCGGCCGGGAATGCACCTACATCGATGGTGCGATCCATGAAAATGCGGTTTCGTGCCAGTAATCTTTCAAATTCATTGAGTTTGGCTGGATAATCTTTCAGGAAAAACCTGATTTTTTCCCAGGCTTTCGCGCTGAAATTTCGTTCGAATCCACCAATCCTGCCCATGTTGGTTGTGAGGCGTGATCCGCAAATTTCCTCATAAATTTCGTAAATGAATTCCCTGTTCTGGAAAATGTAGGTGAACCCGGTAAGCGCACCGCTATCCACACCGATTACGCTGTTGCATATCAGGTGGTCGGCAATGCGGGCAAGCTCCATAACAATGATACGGAGATAATCGACACGTTTCGGCGTTTGTATGCCCAGCAATTTTTCAACCGTCATGTGCCAGCCCATATTATTGAGCGGGGCGGAGCAGTAGTTTAACCTGTCGGTAAGTGGTGTAACCTGGTAAAAAGGTCTGCGTTCGGCAATTTTTTCGAATGCGCGGTGAATGTATCCTATTGTTTGTTCGGTACTTACAATAAATTCACCATCCATCAGCATCACGTTCTGAAATACGCCATGCGTAGCCGGATGAGTAGGGCCAACATTCAACGTGTTGTACTCTTTCGGATCTTCCGCTTTTACGAAATCTCTTTCCCAATAATCCGGATCCAGTTCTTTTGCCATTATGGTTTGGTATTCATCTTTAATCGTTTTTATTACAAATGCATCTCAACTTGTTAAATCCCAAAATCCAAATCCCAAGTCCCAAATTCCAAGTTCCGACATGCTACATCTAACATCCAACTCTCAACGTCCAAACATCCCGTCATCCTTATCTTCCCTCGTCTGATCCTCAAGCGGGAAATCTTTTCGCATCGGGAATCCGGCAAAATCGTCAACATTTAGAATACGAACAAGATTGGGATGACCTTCGAATTGAATTCCATAGAATTCGAAAGTCTCACGTTCCATCCAGTTGGCTGAAGGCCAGATTGTTGTTAATGTTGGAATTTTCGGATCATTTATATCAGTGGCCGTCTTAATTCTAATCCTGTGGTTGTTAACGAAGCTGTGCAAATGGTAAACTACACCAAGTTGTTCTTTTTCAGGATAATGCATTCCGCAAAGAGTTGTTAAAAAATTGAATTGAAGTTCCTTGTCGTCCCGGAGGAATTGAAACAGGTTTTGAATTACTTCTTTTTTAACATTTATACATAGCATATCAGCCTGCAACTCATTTGACAGAATAGCATCGCTGAATTTTTCAGTGAGTATACTTATGACTAACTTGTTTCTTTCGGGGTTGATCTGGAACACTAAGCAGTATTTTGAAGGAGGTTTTTTTCGGGGATTTCTTTCTTATTCGATCAATGATTTTCAAAGATACCGAATTCACAGGAAAATTATTCCATGTTATATTTTTTCATTAAATCTTCGTATTCTTTTGAACTTCTGCGCCTGAGCGACTCATTACCGACCAGTTCCTGTATTTTTATGATTCCATCGATAATCTGTTCCGGTCGGGGAGGGCAACCAGGTACATAAACATCAACCGGAATTACACGGTCAATGCCTTGTAAAACACTGTAAGTATCGAATATTCCACCGCTCGAAGCGCAGGCACCAACAGCAATAACCCATTTAGGTTCAGCCATTTGAATATAAATTTCGCGCAACACAGGGCCCATTTTCTTTGCTACGGTTCCCATAACCATTAATAGGTCACTTTGGCGTGGCGAAAAACTTAAACGCTCGGATCCAAATCGTGCAAGGTCGTAATGCGATGCCATGGTGGCCATAAATTCAATACCGCAGCAGGAAGTAGCAAAAGGCAATGGCCACAAGGAATTTTTGCGTGCCAGGCCAACCGCTTTTTCGAGCGAGGTAGCAAAAAATCCTTGCCCTGAAATTCCTTCAGGCATTTCAGCAACAGTTGGTATTATTATTTGATTTTGTGACATGAACGAGTTGTTTACAGCCTTCATTAACGTTTATCCCATTTTAAAGCTCCTTTTAGGATTATATAGATAAATCCGGCCAGAACAAGTGCCATAAATAATAACATTTCTATAAACCCGCCTTTGCCTAATTCTCTGAAATTGACCGCCCAAGGGTACATGAATATTACTTCAACATCAAACAGTACAAATAATATTGCGATGAGAAAATACTTTACTGAAAAAGGGCTACGGGCGTTTCCCATACCTTCGATGCCACATTCAAAATTTTCGAGTTTTGCTTTCGACGATCGCTTCGGACCCAGAAAATGGGTGAGCAACATGGTGGTTAGCACAAATCCAAGTACAACAAAGGATTGAATGAGTATTGGGATATAATCTTTTGGCATTTTATTTAATGTATTGTGAACTCATTAACGGTTAAGATTCGTGTTTGTTTGCAAACCTGTAAATATAATTTATAAATCATGAATGCTGTTAATTCTTCCTGAATTATTCACGATGGAGATCAATATTTTTTTTAACCCATTGTTGGTATGAAATCATTTCAGGAAATGATTATTAATCAGGTAATGGCATTTCCAGAAGGAATTCAGTTTTATAATCTGGGGCTCTTTTATCGTATTTCAAAATCATGCAGTGTAAATGATTTTGAATAATTAAGTGACTGTTCCAGGAAAATAAATCTGTTTCAACTATTTTAAGCTTATCATGATTTTATCAACACGGTTACCATCCATATCTACTATTTCGAATTTGTAGCCCTGGGTTATAAACGTATCCCCTGTTTTTGGAATACGATTCAGTTTGTACATAGTGAGGCCTCCGAGGGTATTAATATTTGATTTCACTTCATCATCCTCAAACAACGAGCGGATTTTCAATAAATCCTGAACATCTTCAATTTTCATAGAACCATCAACCAGGTATGATCCATCCTCGCGCCGGAAAGCCTGCGGCTCATCTGTATCAGTACTTTCAGGCAGATCGCCTATAATATTTTCAGTTACATCATGCAATGTAACTATGCCTTCGAGCGAACCATACTCATTAATGACGATACCAAAATGGTTTTTTGTTTTCCTGAAAAGTTCAAGTACATTGATTGCCGACATTTGTTCAGGGAAAAACAAGGGTTCGGTCATTACCTTTTTAATGTCAATAAACTGATGTTTTATATGAAAAGCCAAAACATCCTTGATCGCAACCACCCCTATTACTTCATCAACAGAATTATGGCAGACCGGTACACGGGAATACGACGAATTTAAGGCAGCTTCAATGATTTTGTCTTCCTCGTCGTTGGTATCAATCCATTCAACATTAAGCCTGTTGGTCATAATGGAACCGGCTCGTTTGTCGCCAAAGCGAATCACTTCGTTAATAATATCAGATTCCTCCTTTTCTATCACGCCCTCATCGGAGCCTTGTTTTAACAGCAGTCGCAATTCTTCTTCCGTAATAGGTATATCCGTCTTCTTTTTAATTCGGAAAAGTGTTAATGCCAACTTGGTGGAAACACTCAGGAATATAACAACGGGATAAAGGGCCGATCCTGCAATTTTCATGGCCGGCGACAAAGCAATGGCAATGTGTTCAGGATTATTAAGTGCAATGGTTTTTGGTACCAGTTCGCCGATGATAAGCGAAAAATAAGTGATAAAACCAACTACAAAAGTAACCGCCAGCACATCAGCATAGGGTGCGAGAAACGAGATGTTTTTAAAAACCGGAACCATATCTTCTGACAAGGCAATACCTCCGAAAGCTCCGGAAACAATGCCGACAAGTGTAATACATACCTGTAAGGCAGAAAGAATTTTTTCCGGTTCATGAAGAAGCAACAGCGCTGTTTTTGCTCCTTGACTGCCATAATTGGCTTTTTCCTGCAGGCGCGATTTTCTCGACGAAACCAAAGCAATTTCGAACATCGAGAACACTCCGTTTAATAAAAGTAAGAATGTGATTATTAGTATTTCCATGAAAAATTCGGTTAGCTGTGGTAAAAATACTATTATTCCTTTTATCAGTAATACTTTATGATTTTTGTAATTCGTTTGTACATGCCGTTACATCAATTTCAATGAAATGCAAGGGAATGTAAATTCCATTTTCCTGACAAGAATGACACTATATTTCTTCGGTAGTGGAATGAGTTGCTTTCTAAAAAAAAAAGCCCCGGAATTTCCAGGGCTATTTTGATTTTAACTAATAGAAAATTTATTTTTTCTTTTCAGCTTCTTTCAGTTTTCTTTCTTTACGACGGTTCGACATC
>CAZOXJ010000284.1:1219-4378 GCA_964583325.1 uncultured Lentimicrobiaceae bacterium | reverse complement strand
GCAGAACAAGCGGAAAACCAATCCGCCTAAGAAACACGGAAATATACCGTTGTAAAAAATCGGAATACTGAAAGAGGACTGAAAATGGTCCTCTTTTTTTTTGTTCCAGTAGAAAAGTCCATCGTGAAAGGGCACAAATCGTACATTAACGAACAGGGTATGTTTAACAGATGATTTTGTATACAGGTTGATCGTGAGATTATCCCGAATACTCATTTCTGTCGTTCACCGGATAGATTTTTATTGTAGCTTTACTCCCCTTTTTAAAATTCTGATGCGTAAACAATCTTTACTCCCACTTCTTGCACTTCTCCTGAGTACTCAATGGCTTTACAGCCAGATACCCAACGGATATTATAATTCAGCAACAGGCCTCTCAGGAGCTCCATTAAAAACCGCTTTGTACAATATTATTAACGGGCATACCGTGGTTAGCTACGCCGGTTTATGGAATGCTTTTTATACTACTGACGACAAGCCGAACGGCAAAGTATGGGATATGTATTCGGATATCCCGAACGGAACACCTCCTTACGAATATACTTTTGGCTCCGACCAATGTGGCAACTACAGCGGAGAAGGGGATTGCTACAACCGCGAGCACAGCTTTCCACAGAGCTGGTTCGGTGAAGCATCGCCCATGGTTTCAGACCTTTTTCACATCTATCCTACGGATGGATATGTAAACAGTATGCGAAGCAACTATCCGTTCGGAGAAGTAAATTCGCCTACATGGACTTCGCTGAACGGGTCAAAACGCGGACCTTGCGCTTCACCCGGCTACACAAGTACCGTTTTCGAACCCCGCGATGAATACAAAGGCGATTTTGCCCGAAGTTACTTTTATATGGCAACACGCTATGAAAATGTGATTGCCTCATGGCAAAACAATATAGGTGCTGATGAAGTTCTAAACGGCACTTCATACCCTTGTTACGATCAGTGGTTCCTCGATGTGCTAATGGCCTGGCATAATGCGGATCCGGTCAGCCAGAAAGAAATTGACAGAAACAATGCGATTTATTATTCCTATCAGAATAACCGCAATCCATATATCGATCACCCTGAATATGCCGGCTCAGTTTGGGGCGGAACCACCGTACTTCCCGAACCCAGCAATCATGCGCTGGCTTTTACCGTTAACGCATCCACTGCTACTACTCTTTCATTAACATGGAATGATAATGACGGCGCCCAACCTGCCGAAAAATTCCTTGTCAAGGCTAATACAACCGGGAGTTTTACTTCTCCGGCTGATGGCATTACGGTAACCGATGACCTGAACATGAGCGATAACAGCGGGGCCGCAAATATTAATCACGGCGTTCAGTCGTGCACATGGACGGGGCTTACTCCGGGCACCTTATATTATTTTAAAATCTGGCCATATACCAACTCCGGCACGAATACCAACTACAAAACCGACGGATCTGTGCCTCAAACCAGCGGCACGACTCCAAATTCAGCTACTTTAACAGCCAACCCTTCGTCACTTACAGGATTTTCGTATGTAACAGGCTCAGGCCCTTCCGCATCACAGTTTTATCTACTAAGCGGAAGCAATCTAACACCGGTTTCAGGCAATTTAACAATAACATGTTCGGCTGATTATGAGGTTTCAGTTGATAATTCAATTTTTTCTGCTGTAGTAAACGCAGCTTACACAGGTGGAACACTTACGGCAAAAAATGTTTACGTACGTTTAAAAGCCGGACTTGCTACCGGAAATTATAACAACCAGATTATTGTCAATTCGGGAGGAGGAGCCCCTAATGCAAATGTTACATGTAGCGGAAGCGTGACCGCAACAGGCATTTCACAAATAAATATTACCTCACCTACGGTAGTAGCCGGAAATGTAAGTGCCGGAGCGGATAATCATATCCTGTATATTTCCAAACTTGATGTCAGCGTTAACACCACCACCTTGCAACAGGTTCAGTACCAGGTTAACGGCACATATGCCGATGCTGATATCAAGGCAAACGGATTTCAGCTTTACAGTAGCTATACCAATAATTTTGCAACTGCAACTATACTTGGTTCCGCGCAATCGTCGAACCTCTCCGTTACAGGAGGACTTCTTACTTTTACATCGCTTAATACCTCTATTGCAGCAGGAAATACTCTCTATATCTGGCTTACCACTGATATTTCGGAAACTGCTGTACCTATGCATACGCTAGCAACAGCAGCCACAACCAATGCTTCATATATTTTTACGGCAGGAAATAAAACCGGCACCCAATCGGCCGGTGGCATTCAGACCATTGTCGGAATTCCCGGATTACTGGCGGGCGATATTGCTTTTACGGCATACCAAACCGATGATCCGGATAAATTCTCATTTGTACTTCTTAAAGATCTGCTTTCCGGAACAAGTATACGGTTTACTGATAATGCATGGGAAGACAATGAGTTGCTTTCAACCGAAGGGATATTAACCTGGTTGGTTCCTTCCGGAGGGCTGACTAAAGGAACTATTGTAACGATAACAGCAGGAACCTCACCCACAGTAACGACAGGAAGCATCAGCCAGAGTGGCAGTTTTCAACTTTCCAATTCAGGCGATCAGATTCTTGCTTACCAGGGCGATCACCTTTCCCCCATGTTTATAAGCGGATTAAGCTCCGCAGGATGGCTTACCACAGGAAATGTAAATTCGAACACATCCTACCTGCCACCGTCATTAACACTTTATACTAATACGCTTGGATTTAGCACTGAAACTGATAACGCTTACTATTCAGGGCCACAAACAGCTACTGCCGATGCCTTGCGGGCGTTGCTCAATTTCCCATCCAACTATACCAGGCTTAATGAAATAACTGCATTTCCGGCATGGACATTTCCAGTTACAGCACTCACCATTATTGATATAAACAGCGAAGTACAGGACATTACCATACAAGCAGGCCAATCGCTGAATCTCAATGCAGGAAAGTGGTTTACCGTTTACGGCACGCTTACCAACAACAGCGGGAGCGGCGGACTGATCATTAAAAGCGAACCTTCCGGAACAGGTTCCCTTATTCATAACAGCAATACAATACAGGCAACCGTACAGAGGTATATTTCGGGTGATCCGGAACCAAATAACCATTACTATCACCTTGTATCCGTACCGCTCATGCAGTCGGGCAGTATTGTATCCGGTTT
>CAZOXJ010000284.1:0-1119 GCA_964583325.1 uncultured Lentimicrobiaceae bacterium | reverse complement strand
TACCCATCAGCCATAAACTGGGATGCAGGTTCAGGATGGACACGCCCATCACTGGCAGGTTCAATATGGACATGGAAACAGAACACCGGCAATTATGCTGCTTATGTTAAAGGAGCTTCAACCCATTCAGGAACACCTTACGTACCTGCCGGGCAATCGTTTTTTGTCCAAACCACATCCAACCAATCCTTTTCGATGAATAACAATGTTCGTATTCACAGTAACGAACTTTTTACGAAACAAAGTAATGCTGTCGAAAATACGCTTAGGCTGAACATTGAAGCCAATAATTATGCCGATGAAATATTACTGCGGTTTAATGATACTGCAACAGCAAGTTACGATCCGGCCTGGGACGCGCTGAAACTCAGCGGTTCTGCGGAAGCCCCGCAACTGTCCATTGTTACTGACGATAGCGATAAGCTCAGTATCAGCAGTATGCCGCATAATGATGGAGAAATAATTATTCCGCTCCATTTTACACTCAGCGCAAGCGGAATGGCAACATTTACAGGCAGTGGAATGGAAACATTCGATCCGCTTGCAACTATTTACCTCGAAGATCAGGCACTTAACAAGCTGAACGACCTCAGAACCAATCCCGAATATGCTTTTTCCTACCAGGCAGGAAGCGCGGCTGACAGGTTCAGGCTCAGGATTTCAATGCTGACCAGCCTGCCCGAAAAACCTGGAACCATGCCTGGTACAGCTTTTCTCAGTAACGGATATCTTAATTTACAAGTTCCGGAAATGGACGGTCAACCTGCCGAAATCAGGATTTACAATTGTATGGGCATTCGAATGCTGTTTACGGAAATGCTAATGCAGGGAATAATTCAGCTACCAGTATCGCTTGCGAGCGGAATATATATTGTGAAGGTAACTTCAGGAAATAAACAATATGTAAACAAACTGATTTACAATCCATGGTAATTTGTACCATCGCCATGCAGAAAAGGAACAACAACACTTAAACAGTTGAAAATCCCGAAGAGTGAATTTTAATCTCATTTCCCCTGAAAAATAACACATTTTTAATACATTGATGCTGAATTCCTTTGTACATTAGCCACTTATTTTTTCGAACCAAAAAAAAACCAAAACTATAACCATATGAAA
>CAZOXJ010000283.1:2651-4387 GCA_964583325.1 uncultured Lentimicrobiaceae bacterium | reverse complement strand
TTCGTAGCATTAAAAAATATTTTCGGGTATTATCCCGGAAATATTTTTTTGTATAAACTGGCCTTCCGTCATAAATCGCAAGCCATTGAGCTGAATAACGGTAACCGGGTCAGTAACGAAAGGCTCGAATATCTAGGCGACGCTATACTCAGCGCTATAGTGGCCGACCACCTATTTAAAATGTTTCCATACAAAGACGAAGGTTTCCTTACGGAAATGCGCTCGCGTATTGTTAGCCGTGTACAACTTAACAAACTCTCGCAGAAACTGGGAATTGATACACTTATAACGGTAAATACCGATAATAATAATGTGTATCGCTCAATGAAAGGCGATGCTTTTGAAGCCCTTATCGGGGCCATTTATCTTGATAAAGGATATAATTTTACGCGGCAGATCATTATTGAAAAGGTAATAAAACAACATTTCGACCTTCAGGATCTAGAAAACAATAATACCAATTATAAAAGCCGGATTATTGAATGGGCACAGCGCGAAAAACATACAGTTGAATTTGTAACGCTCAATGAAGTTGGCCATGGTTACAACAAACAGTATGTTGTGGATGTGATGATCGACAAAATATCGCTGGGGAAAGGACGCGATTACTCAATAAAAGGAGCTGAGCAGGATGCTGCCATGAAAGCATTGCTGCAGCTTGAATCCGAAAAATTATCTGTTGATTAACCTGCTGTTTCCCAAAGATCTGTATTAGGATTGCCGGAAAAGGGCTATTTTTGTGCTGGTAAGTTTACTTCCCATATGTAACTTGTTATTTCTGAATTATCTATACATGAGCGCTCACGGATCAAACAAAGCAATTATTTTCGCATTGGCAGGTAACCTGCTTATCGCTGTAATCAAATACATTGTAGCTTTTATTACCGGAAGTGCTGCCATGCTTGCCGAGTCGATACATTCTACTGCCGATAGTTTTAACCAGGTTTTATTGCTTGTTGGCCATAAACGAGCCAAAAAAGCAGCCAACGAAATGCATAGTTTCGGATATTCGAACGAAGTGTTTTTCTGGTCGCTGATGGTAGCCGTTTTGTTATTTTTTGTGGGTGCCTTATTTTCCATTTATGAAGGGATTCACAAAGTAATGCATCCCGAAGAAATAACCAGTGTGTACTGGATTTTTGCCGTGCTGATCAGTTCAATTATTATTGAAGCAAAATCTTTTCAGGTAGCTTTTTCGGAATTCCGTAAAACCACTAAACTCCCATTTTTGAAGGCAATACAGGCATCAACACATGTTAGCCTCGTTGTTGTTGTACTTGAAGATTCAGCTGCCATGGCCGGTCTTATTATTGTACTTATTTCAACCACGCTGGCATGGCTGGTTCACCCGGTGTTTGATGCTATTGGCAGTATAACGGTAGGTTTACTGCTTCTTGCCGTTTCTATTCTCCTGATTGCCGAAGTTAAAAACCTGATAGTTGGCGAAAGCATGCCACGCGAAAGCCGGCAAGCCATAAGGAACATCGTACATAAATTTAAACAGATCAGGCATATAAACCGTTTGCAGACCATGGTTATGGGCGACAGTAAGTACCTGGTGTTGTTATCGGTTGACATAAACGATGAAATGAAAGGCTCTGATGCGGAAGATATGATTGAAAAAGTGAAGCTTGCGCTGAAGAAGGAAATTCCCGAAATTGGAACGTTGTATATTGAAATACAGGATTCAGTCAGAAACCAGGAAGCCTGAGTTTTAAGGAGGACAAGGGGAAGGG
>CAZOXJ010000283.1:0-2551 GCA_964583325.1 uncultured Lentimicrobiaceae bacterium | reverse complement strand
ACTTCGATTTTAATTTAAATCAATTATCAGCAAAGAATTGGCACATTCCATAATCTCATAATTTATGAAAACAAAAATCGTTGCTACAGTTGGCCCGGCTTGTTCGAGTCGCGAAATGTTATTAAAACTGATTAAAGCCGGCGTGGATGTTTTCCGGTTAAATTTTTCTCACGGCAATTATGCCGATCACCTTTCGGTTATTGAGCATGTGCGTTCACTGAATGAAGAACTTGGAACACATATCGCATTGCTTGGCGATTTACAAGGCCCAAAAATCCGCATCGGAGCCTTCGAAAACAAGGAAGCCATGATGGCTGATGGTCATGAATTGGTATTCACGACACACGAATCACTTTGCACTGCCGACAGCCTGTATATCACTTATCCTGAATTTGCGCGCGATGTGAAAGCCGGTGAAGACCTGCTTCTCGACGATGGCAAATTGCTTTTCAGGGTTATCGAAACCAATGGCATTGATACCGTTAAAGCAAAAGTGATACACGGAGGGATTTTATCGGGTAAAAAAGGGGTAAATCTGCCCAATACAGCTGTTTCGCTGCCTTCGCTAACCGAAAAAGACAAACGCGATCTGGCCTTTATACTGGAGCATAAGCTTAATTGGATAGCTCTGTCGTTTGTAAGGAGAGCTGAGGATATCAGGCATCTGAAATCAACCATAACTGAATTAGGTATTACTGAGGATATTCCCGGTATCATAGCAAAAATGGAAAAGCCTGATGCCGTGAAAAACATGGACGAGATTATTGCCGAAGCTGATGGCATAATGGTTGCCCGCGGTGACCTGGGTGTTGAACTTCCGCTGCAGCAAGTGCCTTTGGTGCAGAAGTCTCTTATCCGTAAGTGCAACCAGCTTTCGAAACCGATAATTGTTGCCACCCAGATGATGGAAGGAATGATAACCAATATCAGGCCAACGCGCGCCGAAGTTAATGATGTGGCAAATTCGGTATTGGATGGCGCCGATGCTGTGATGCTGAGCGGCGAAACGTCAGTAGGTCTTTACCCTGAAGAAGTGGTCGAAACCATGCAGAAAATTATCTGGGAAGTGGAACAGACTGATGAAATATACAATAAACCCCATATTGCTAATTGTGCCGATAAAGAAAGAGTGATTTCGGATTCCGTGCTTTCAGCAGCCTGCAACCTTGCTGTTGAGTCCAATGCCGGAGCTATAATCGCCATGACCATTACAGGATATTCCGCCCAACGTATCAGCAGTCAGAGGCCCAGGCAGGATATTTTTATCTTTACCGGAAACCGTCATTTACTCTGTAAACTAAACCTGGTTTGGGGAATAAAAGGTTTTTATTTTGATAAAATAGTGTCATCGACCAGCAAGACTTTTAAAGCCATTACTGAACAACTGATAGCCGAAGGCCGCATAAAAAAAGGCGATCTGCTGATTAAAGTTGCCAGCACACCGATTTATGTGGCTGGACAGACGAATACCTTGAAGCTGGAATATGCATAATTATTTTTAGGTTTTCCTACCAAACCCTAACCCCAAAATACCAACACCTGAATAAAATGGCCATCAAATTGCGCATCGATCCTGCTTTTGAGCCGTCTGACGCATTTATCGGTATTGCTACAACTATGCCGGTTATTCAGTTGGTACATTTTATCAACAGTCAAACATGGCTAAAACTGGTAAGAGAAGATGATCTGCCTGTGTATTCCGAAAAAACTGACAGCCTTCGGACTTATAAGTTTTTCCATTGCATGGATGAAGATTTCAGGAGTACATTTTCGCTGCTGAGTAACAACAACGAAGGACTGTATGTTTTGCCTTCACATAAACAATTCGGGTTTTTCCTTGTCATTTATGGAGCTATTCCTGCAGATAAAATAAAACAATTAATAGCTCAGATTAAATCAATCAGCGGAGTTCAGCTGGCAGCCAGTATCAGCCAGGAACCGGGTAAAGTTTTTGGTCCCATACTGCAGGATCTTGAATTGCATTTAACTGATTTGAAACGGGTTAAAGCAGGAAACGAAAAACGATTTATGCCTCCGGCCGAAGAACAATGAAAGGAAAAATACTTGTTACCATCCAATTTACCTGTCTCATCCTGCTGGCGCTGGCCACAAACTGGCTTACCCTGCCCTGGTGGGCTTATATTATGCTGGCACTTTCGGGTTTCCTTGCATTTTGGGCCATGGCCGTAATGAGATTGGGTAATTTTAACGTAGTTCCAACTCCCGTTGATAAAGGAGTGCTGGTTACCGGCGGCCCTTACAAAGTGATACGGCACCCGATGTACACTTCTATTTTTATTTTTGCATCTGCATTGTTAGCCGGACAGTTCGATTATATAAAACTGATCATAAGCATAGTGCTGGTTGCAGGACTGGTCTTCAAAATGCTTTTTGAAGAATCACTCTTGTGCAATCATCATCCCGGTTATAAAGCGTATATGGCTAAAACAAAAAGGGTTATACCGTTTGTGTGGTAAATTGAGGAAGCGAAAAACTTAAATCATGAAATTATTTTATTACAAATATTTTAATATCTGTCTTTTATGAAAAA
>CAZOXJ010000282.1:2070-4503 GCA_964583325.1 uncultured Lentimicrobiaceae bacterium | reverse complement strand
TAAATAAAAAAATCCGGTCAATCGGACCGGATTCTTTCCTCTTAGCACTCTTTGCAATTACTGAAGTTTACTTTACGTTAACTACAAGTACCTTTGATAAGCTCCAGAATTCCTTCTGATTAGTTATTACCAGGCTATCCGACGCATGTTCACCTGTAAGACGATAGGATGATTTCGGATGCGTGGTTAATATAGTGGCTTTGCTCTTCATAATCGGAATCACATTTACCTGGGTTATGTCAACCCTTGTCAATGCCGTTTTATCAATTTCAGGAGTAATCTCTTTAGTGCGGCCCAGGCCGATAAACCCACCTTCTTTGGTAACTATCTTATTTTCTTTCAAATAATTGGTTGTTCCTATAACATAATATGCAGTGTTGATTTCGGCTGTTTTATCTTCAATAACCTTTTCTTTCTCCTGGTTAAGAGTGCTGAGATTATCAACATTAGCATTTAAATCAACCACTTTGGTGGTAAGATCAGCAACATTCACATTCATTTTTGTTAAATCATCCTTAAGCTGAGCAATCTGCACATCTTTCTCTTCAAGTTGTTTAGTCAGATTGTCAATCATACGTTCCAGTTCAGCGGTTTGAATACCGGCTTTTTTAAGTTTAAAACGCAATGTCGAAAGCATTGCCCTGTTATCCTGCTGTAATTTGTAAATTTGATTTATATCACTGATAATCTGGTCTTTTGTCCGGGCTTTGATTTCGGAACTTCCTACAGTTGATTTGCTTATAATTTTTTCCTTCATTTTAATCGAATCCAGGTTAGCCTGTATATCGTTAAAGGCGTTTACAAAGTCGACTACCATTGAATCCTTTACAATACCAATGGTTAAAAGACTGTCGTTTGTTGCCTTAAGTGAGGCAATTTCCAGGTTGTTCTGGTTGCATCCGGCTCCAAGTATCATAACTGGAATAACCAATGCGAGAAGTAATTTTTTCATGATTTTGTGTTTTTATTTGTTGTTTTGTGTTTTTTATTTGAACTCCTTTTAAGCAGTGTTCATGCTTTTTAGTATCATTCGGTATAAAACATTTAAGTTCAATTTCATGAGGCAAAATTAGACTTAACAAATAGGGGAAGCTTTACAGGATTCGGGGAATAGTTTATAAGATTTACGTAATGAATCTGTTTCTCCGATTTATATTAAGCCCACTCCCAAAAGCCCAAAATGAAAAAAAATCCACCAAGAAACCAATACAAAGATTCATAAATAATTGTTAATCAGTACGATAAAATTCGTGAAACTCAGCGTCGTTGTGGCAAAATAGATTTTTCGGAGCGAACTCTACTTTGAGTTTTTCTTAATTTGGGAAATGGAGTCCGGGAATTGTAATAGTGATTTTAAAGACTTAAACCTACTATCGGTGGGAGTGAAGAATCTGGGATTATGGTTTAATTCCGCTGACGAGAATTTGCAATGTGTGTCGGTAAAATCTACTTTTTAGTACATCACCGAATCTATACTTCCCTTATTGGGACGCGTTATTTTTTATTGCCAAAAGCACCTACTATCCAAATCAATTACTGATTAATTGTTGGCTTTCAAAATTATGTATATCGAAGCTTCTAATTCTTATAAGCGAGGTTGTGTAGGGGTAGAAATCCTGGTGCCTGGCAGCAAACCCGGCAACAACCGGATTGTAGTTTATGAAAACACATAAATTTAGTATGCCTGCCAACAAGTGTACAACCGCCATTGTGAAAGTATATCTATTTCAGGTACTTCATGGATAGTGTGCTTTGCGCCTCCGTTTTATGGTATTGTATATAACTTCAGATATTATCTTTCTATTTCCAATGTAATACTATTAAATACTCAACAATACTCTGTTTTTTACAGTAAGCCTGTCAAGCTAAAGTCATGAGTCACATAGCAATAAGCCACAGATTATCAGCATATAAGGAGGCAAAGGCTAGATTTTATGTATTGCTAATAATGAGTCTTTAAAAATATTAACGGACTGTGGTACCCAAAGTATACAGCTTTAATCTTTGAGCAAGTATATTTCAATTTTATATATCCATTAAAGCAAGCGGTTTTGTGGCCACCTATTATTTTGATGTACTGGAACTTGAACGCATCTTAATATTGTTTGGTGCGTTTTTTCTTATAGTCTCACTCATTTATTCCCTGAACTTATAACGGCTTTCTGTTGTTATATTTGTAAATTTAAAATACAGAGCTATGGAGTGTTCAACCGAACAAAAGAAATACAGACTTACCCGTTACATACTGCCAATCATCCTGATTGCAGGTATTTTTGTTACACCTGGATGTAAAAAGGATAGTACGGATGAAATACCCCCGGTTGTAAATGAAACTTTGGTTTCATACCTAAAGATACTCAGTTATCCGGCTGAAACTATCCGGCAACAGCTCGGCACATGGCAGTCAGTATATCCTGATGCTGTTTCCATTGT
>CAZOXJ010000282.1:0-1970 GCA_964583325.1 uncultured Lentimicrobiaceae bacterium | reverse complement strand
TGCCACGAAATGCTTGACGAGAAAGATATTCAGGTTAAGTTCAGCGGTGAACATTTTCTGATGGGCTATTCGCAAGGAGGGTGGGCAACACTCTCGGGCCTTAAAAACATTGAAACAAATTATAAAACCTCAATACCTGTAACAGCAACTTCGTGTGGTGCAGGAGCATATGATATGACGGCTATGTCAACCTACGTGCTGGCACAGGAGGTTTTCCCGGGGCCGCTTTATCTTCCGTATTTTATCTATTCGCAGCAGTTGCTGGGGGCACATACTGATCCTCTCAGCAATTTTTTCAACGAACCCTATGCCTCGCGAATCCCGGAGCTTTTCAACGGAATGTATTCCAACACTCAGGTGGATACTCAGCTCAACGATTCAATTTCAGTACTTCTTAAGAGCAACATGATCACGGATTTTGTCAGTGGTGCTGATTTTGCTCAATTGCGGTCTCTTCTTATAAAAAACTCTGTTACAGCATGGAGTCCAGCATCGAAAATTAATTTCTACCATGGTTCCGCCGATCTCAATGTCCCTCCTGTGCAATCGCAGATTATCTATGACAGTTTCATAAACCTGGGCGTTGGCCAGGATAAAGTACAACTCATTAATTTGCCTGGTACCGATCATGAATTCAGCTTGCTGCCCTGGGGTCTTAAAACCATAAATTGGTTTAATGAATTAAAGAAATAAGTTAAAACAAATAATATAAATATTTGAAAATGTGCAGTGTATACTAAAGCTGTGCACCTTCAATCGCTAAAAATCTGCAATGATTTTCCTTTTTCCTGAATTGAAATTATGAGAAAAAAGAAGTTTTTGAATCAGATATGCTTATAGAATTCCTCCCTGTACATTTCGCCTATCGGTATTGATTTATTGCCGATATAAATTCTTTCACGTTCAATGCTGTTAATTTTGGAAACTGAAACTATAAATGATTTATGGCAGCGAACAAATCCTTTGTGCAGGATTTGCTGAAGATCATGAATGGAATGGCTGGCGATAACTTTTTCGGTTTTACACACAATACTCTGGAAATCCCGCATTCCTTCGATATACAGTATTTCATCAGTCAGAATTTTTACGAGTTTATATCCTGATTTTACAAAAATGCACTCAACCTGCTCCTTAGCAGGTGTTGCTGCGGCCTGCTGCCATTGAATGTATTCGGTTGCCTTATTCACCGATTGGGCAAAGCGTTCGAAGGTATATGGCTTGAGAAGATAGTCGGTAACGGAAAGTTCAAATCCGCGCAAGGCATATTCGCTGTAAGCAGTTACTAAAATCACCTGTGGCCGGACTGTCATTTGCTCGAGCATTTCAATGCCGGTCATTCTGTCCATCATTATATCCAGAAAAATAAGTTGTACCGGATTATTCCTGAGATATCCGATAGCATCAGCCGCATTCCGGAAAGTTGCCTCAAGCCTGAGCTGAGGCAACTTTTCGATAAATGACTTAATTTTCTCTATTGCCAGGGGTTCGTCGTCAATGGCAATACACCTGATATCCGTCAGATTAATATTCATCTAGCTGGATCTTTAGTTCTACATTGTACCTGTTCGCATCCTGCGTTACTTTCAACGAATGTTTTGACGGATAAATAAGTTCAAGCCTGCGTTTCACGATATTCAGTCCAAGTCCGCCTGATCCGGTAGCTGAAGTCTTCCGAAAACTGTCATACTCATTGTTTGCCACAAACATAATAGTGTTATCATCAATATTGATTTCAATCTGAATGATATTCTCCCCATCCTTTGTTGCCGAATGCTTGTATGCATTTTCAATTAAAGGGAGAAATAACATGGGGGCTATCTGTAAATGTGATGGAGTGCCAATACCTGGTATTCTCTTCAGAAATTATACCCGTTTGGGTACACTAGTATTATAAAACGTATATATTATACCCTAAAGGGTACATTTATATCAATATATTTGATAATTATACCCGTAAGGGTGTATTTCTA
>CAZOXJ010000281.1:0-4507 GCA_964583325.1 uncultured Lentimicrobiaceae bacterium | reverse complement strand
TTCACTCTTCACTTTTCACTTTTCACTTTTCACATACCATTCCCCAAAAACCCTCCAATTTCCATCATGTAGGCGATGCCGCAGTGAACAATTATTCCGCCGACAATGGAATTGGTTTCGTAAGCGATTACGCCCAGAATAACGCCTCCGAAAAAGGAACTGATGGTTTCGCCCATGGGTTTCCCGAAATGAATAAAAACATACATGGTTGCCATAGGAATTATAGCGCCTTTGCCCAAAAACCTTGAAATGGAATACAGCACAAATCCCCTGAAAAACAGCTCTATAGCCACATAGTCGAAACCATAAAGTAATTCGTATAACGCCAGTTTTGCCAGTGTAACTGGATTGTAAATGCCTTCTTTAAAAAAATTAGCAAAAGTGGGGTATTTGCGCAGGAAATCCGGCTGGGTGGAAGCCATCGCAATCAGTGGCACCATTAAAGCCAGCAACACGAAATACGGTTTTATATCTACTCCTTTCAGTTTGAATCCGTAAAAAGCAGTTTTTTTGCTATGCCCGCTCACTTTCCAGAAAATAAATACAAGCAGAAAAATCAGTAAAGCCCTGAATAACTGGTTGGCGCAACGTATAAGGTAATTATCGGCAACACCGTTATTCATTTCGGTAATCCAGTCGCGGTGCTGGTATACATAGCCACGGAAAGCAAAAGCACCGATAATATATGCGAGCACAAGCCAGAAAGTGGTATTCTTAAACAGGTCGCTCCTCTTGTAAAAATAAATATATGCCAGCACAGAAAAGAAAACCGGAATACTGTAAAAAATAATATAGGCGTAAAAATGGTTGATCGTTTTCCGGTGCGGACCAATCAGATTTGCGGTAAGCTTGTAATTATATTCGAGAAAAATACTCAGTGCCAGAAATCCAACAATTACCAGCAGATAAGGAAGTTTTACTTCCTCCTTCCAGAATACTTTAAAATAGCCGTAAAGTTTTCGCATGAGTAGTTTTGAACGGGCAAATGTACTTTTTTATGCTGATATGGTTGATAAGG
Source organism: uncultured Lentimicrobiaceae bacterium (assembly GCA_964583325.1). Taxonomy (GTDB): domain Bacteria; phylum Bacteroidota; class Bacteroidia; order Bacteroidales; family UBA4417; genus UBA4417. The sequence continues at coordinate 3,489 of CAZOXJ010000281.1, read as the reverse complement.
AATATTGGGAGGAAACCTAAGCTTATTTATTGCCCTGAAACGGATTACATAAACCGGAATATTACAAATTACAAAAATTGCATTTTAGAGTTCGTATCCAGGCATTTAGATCTGACTTCATTGCGCACTGCGAGGTTCGCGTATTGAATATTTGAAGCAACAGGGTAGCGCAATATCTTTCAGAAGACCCATTTTAACAGCTATCCCCAGAAACAACTATATGTGTCTTCTTCAACTACTTGTATAAAATCACGGATGGTTTTCACTGTAGGAACTGGCTTATAATTGTGCCATTTTAAATCGGACCGCAACCAAAACACTTTGTAATAATCCTTTGCTTTAACAAATGTTGCTTTTGCAACTAGCGATTCAATCTTTTGTTTGGGTTGTATAAAAGATGGCCTGATCTCGAAAATTATAATGCTTTGGTTCTCAATTTTGTAAGCAACATCTACCTTGTCGCGCAGAGCTTCTTCCGGACGGATTTTTTCAATATAATTTTCCAATGCTTCTATTGCATCTAAGGCAAGCATACTATCAAGACTCATGGTTTACCCTTTTAAAAAATGAAAAAATCATCAACAGGCAATTATTTATTGGAGTACTTTTTAATTAAAGTAATCAGTTCATCTTTTTTAACCGGCTTTACAAGGTAATCATTGCATCCGGCTTCTATTGCTTTTTGCTCATCGTCAGAAAAACCAAGAGCCGTTTGAGCAATAATAACAACATGTTTATTTAACTGCCTTATTTGACTTGTGGCTTCGAAACCATTCAACCCTGGCATCAGTAAATCCATAAAAATCACATCAATATCAGGGTTATTTCTAAAAATCTCTACGGCTTCAAAACCTGTTTTTGCTTTATAAATAACTTTACTTACCTTATTTAGTGCCCTGGAAAGCAGTTGTTCCGATGTTTCATCATCCTCGGCAATCAATATTTTAAGTAAATGATCTTCATTATAAAAATCATTTTCGGGTATTTCGAAAATAAATTCTGCCCGTTTTTCCTTTTTTACCGGTCCTGAATTATAAGGCAAAGTAAAATAGAAGGATGAGCCAATCCTTTCGGCGCTTTTGACCCATATTTCGCCGCCAAGCATTCCGATATACGCTTTTGAAATTGAAAGACCCAATCCTGCTCCCTGCCGGGCCATTTTATCGGCAATATCGGCCTGTATAAAGCGTTCGAAAATAGCATCCTGCCTGTCCTCAGGTATCCCTATCCCGGTGTCCTGCACATAAAACTCAATGAAATTCCCTTTTCGGTAACACCCGAATTCTATTGATCCGCGCTCGGTATATTTAATAGCATTTTTAACAAGATTGATTAAGATAGCATACGACTTTTCGCGATCAGTAAAAACACAGCACTCATGCGCAGGTAAGTAATCGCGGAGTAAAAACTTAATGCCTTTGGCTTCTACTTCCGGCTTAAAAAAGGAATAAATATAACTAAGTTGATCGTTTATATCGGTTTCCCTGATATCGAGCTGCATCAAACCAGCCTCAATACGCGAAATATCAACAATATCGTTGATGATATTCAGCATGCGGGCACCACTTTTTTCAATAATACCGATGAATTCTTTTTGCTCATCACCGGTTAATTCGGGGTTTTTCAGCAATTCGGCAAAGCCTAAAATGCCATTCATCGGGGTGCGGATTTCGTGGCTCATATTAGCGAGGAAGGCAGTTTTAAGCCTGTCGCTTTCTTCGGCACGTTCTTTGGCTCTTTTTAGTTCTAATTCAGCAAGTTTGCGCTCGGTAATATCACTGCCAAAGCATGAACCACCTATCACCTCCCCTTTTTTAACTATAGGATTAAAAGTCACCTGTATGTAAATCAATCCATCGGGCGACTCAATTGCATCTTCGATTGTGAATTGCTCATTTCGCAGTACTCTGTCGTAACGTGGCCTCCATAAAGGCTGTATCGCTTCGGGCAGCGCATCGATGAGGCTTACACCAGTTTCTAACCACACTCCGAAAGTTTGCTTAAACTCTTTCTGAAAAACATGGTTGATGTATAATATCTCGTAATTGCGGTTGAAAGCCCATATGTTACTTTGAGTACCTTCAATAATTGCTGTAACATTGGCATTGTTTGTTTCGGCAGCTTCTTTGGCTAAAAGCAACTCATTGGTTCGCACTTCTACGGTTTTCCCAAGGTTCTTATTCATGTTTAAAACGAGAAGCTTTTCGTTGTCGAGCTCATAGTTTAGAAAAAAGTTTCGCCGGGCATAATACTCTATGTTATAAGCGGCAAACATTCCGATAATATTGGAGCTGATAAAAAAGAAATTGGTGTTGATAAGTGTAAGGTTGGGCGACTGTGCATAAAAAATGGCCCCAATGTTATAAAAAATCAGTATGAGCCAGCCTGCAATGGAAGCTAAAAAGAAGCGGAGTTTTATAAAAAAATAACCAGCCGAAAAAATCAGCATCAAACCGGCATAATATTCATAGTTACCCGGCACAAGCATAATCATAACGCCAATACCTGAGCCTCCGGTTATTAAACTGATAAACAATAGTATCTGCCATATTTTATGAAATATTTTGGTATAGGACAGGAGAAATACCACCGATAATAACGGAACAACAACCGCATAACGGATTACATGAAATACATGCGCAAACTGAGGAAACACCAGCGAATCGAGGTACCCGAATACACTGTAAAGAATGGTAACCAGCACCAGCGAAACCCTAACCTGTACAAGCGAATCTGTAAAGTATTTAGCCAGGAAAAGTTTTTCCTCCTTTTCAGGAAAGGCCAGGGTAAGTTTATTATAAATCAAAACCTGGATTGTTTTAGATTGTAAAAGTAATAAAACTTTAGCCTGATTCTACAATGCACTCTCTTTCAATAAGTTCAGATTCAAAAAGCAGGAAATAGTTTTAAAATTCAGGGACTTTTGAAGTTTTTATTTTACCATAAGGACGCAAACAATTGTATAAAATGACTGAAAAACTAAACCGTTAAACTTCCCCGAAACCCTCTTACTCCATAGTATGATTCGGCTCCGTTGTGATATACGAAAACGTGGTTATAGCGATAATCGCAAAATAAGGCACCACCCAAAATTCTGATTTCAGCCGGTGTTTTCACCCAACTTGAAGTTTTGGTATCGAAACTCCCAAGTTTCTGCAACTCCCGGTATTGTTCTTCTGTTAAAAGCTCAACGCCCATGTCAGCAGCCAAATTCATTGCGCTATTCCCCGGTTTATATTCCTTCCTCGATTCTAAAGCTGCATGGTCGTAGCAAATGCTGCGGCGGCCTTTAGGACTTTCCGCTGAGCAATCGTAAAAAATAAATTCACCTGTTTTTACATCCACGCCAACTACATCCGGTTCACCGCCGGTAACTTCCATTTGGTTGAGCGACCACAGTTTTTCTTTATTTCCTTCCAGTTTCAACTCCACGTCGGTCCATAAAATGCCGGTATGCCGGTTCATGTTTTTCTCAAAGCGGGTTTTTAA
>CAZOXJ010000280.1:0-4585 GCA_964583325.1 uncultured Lentimicrobiaceae bacterium | reverse complement strand
AAATGCAATTACATGGCAGTTTTCGGGAACCATGGTGTTAACATTAAATCCTTCGAATTTCATGGGATATGTTTTTACAACCGGGTCCGATGAGGTGTTTTCTTTCAGCAGTACAGGCGCTCCCCATGTGCCGTTTACAGCGCCACGCATTACATGCATATGGTTATAATCAAGTATATCGGGTGTTGGGCCTATGGCTGGGTTATTGTTTTTCTGCGCCTGCACAATATCGTCCTCAATAATAAGGAGTATCAGGTTGAGCGAACGCCCGGAGATGGGTTGCAGAAAACTGGTTTTAGCATGAATACACAGTTTATCTTCGGCTGCATTGTATTCGGTAATCAATTGCAGATCCATCAACGGCGCTTCGGCTATTGTATTTTTAACCGCATTGGCCCAGGCTCCCGGAGGCAAAACCTGCTGACTTGCCGGGTATCCTTTACGGCTTACCATACCGTTCGGATTTCCTAAGGCACCTACTTTAAAGAAATTGTCCCATTCTGTTCCGGCTTCGGTACGGAATTCGTATCCCCAGATGGTTCCTGCTTCGGAGGTTTTTACTTCGGCAAAATATCCGGCATGAACCGCCATCACCACCAGCGAATCCTGGTATTTTTCCTTCAAATCACGGGCTGTAATGGCTGCTCCGGGGCAGTTCACACATTTACGTCCGGTATAATCTTCAAGAAGCGCCCGTTTGTAATGTGCCGTAACAGCCGGAAACTCAGGAACCGGACATGCTGATGTATCAATAGGTTCATTGTGAATTACATAAGGCTCATCAATTTTATCGCACGAAGCAATTAAAAACGAGACACTTACTGCTAGTATAGCTGATTTCAGATAATTTATTCCTGTCATGATGTTACTTTTTTAAAAACTTGTTGTAATCGAAAGTGTGAAGCCATTGGAAGCCGGAACATTGCGGCAAACGCCTCCGACACAAACAATTCCTTCGCGCTGCTTGCCATAGGATAACTGTATCCGGTTGGCATCGTTGTTATAGGCTACGGCTACCAATGGATAATGAAAACGCCTTTCGGTATCCTCGTTGCCATAATTCCACTGATCGGCAACACTTACAAACCATTTGGGAGCTACCGTGTATTCGAGCAATCCCATAAACCAGTCACCTTCATCTTCTTTTGTAATCAAAGCCTGGGTTTCGAGACGTATAGCTTTGGTGGGAGTAATTTTATACGTCATATCAGCAACAAAAATATCGGCATGAACCATCGGCTCAGCGGTATGGCCCTCGATTACATCAATGTTATAATCCTCGTAAACATAGGTGAACAACAGTTTGAAGCTGCTGCTGAATTTATGCCCGATTTCGATATTGAAATCGCGGAAATATTTAACATCTCCAATTTTAAAGAAAGGCGAAGTATAACCGAGTGTTCCCGACTCGTCCAAAAGGGTTGAATCATTAACCTGGTCCTTTACAATCGAATTGATTCCTGAAAAGTTAATGCTGAGATCAGTCCCGTATTTTCCGCCAAGTAGTGTATTTTTTCTGATTTTGTAATTAACCTGTGCTTCCAGGCCCATTTCGTTATTAGGCTGGGTAGCGTAAGGGTACACGGCTGCAAGCGTGTAAGTATGCTGCTTCGTGATAGCCGGGAGGTAATTGATATCCAGTACGCTGCCGTTTTCGGTACGTTTCGATTTGTAACTCATATTATCCAGCCGCTTGGCCTGAACAATAATACCGAGGCCTTTCTGGTTGTAGGATGCGGTAAGCAGCAACGATTCCCCTTTTTTATAAATAAAGTTATTCATAGCATTGGGATCGTTAATTTTTTGAGAATATTCGGCATTAAGTCCAAAATTACCGTAGCCGATATTTATCCTTCCTGATCCTGCGGCAACATTGAGTGGCAGAATAAGTTTCTCCTGCTCGCCGTTGTAAATTTCTTCGTCGGCCTGGTATTTGCTTACAAAACTTCCACCTATCTGCAAGCGGAGTTTGCTGTTTTCCATGGATGCAACAAGGTCGTTAATATTAAACTCGGCATCACCTCCGCGCACAATACCGGGGCCTTTATCCCAGAAATAACGCTGAGTGCCATAAATTCCTTTTAATTCGACACCTTTAACGGGATTGAACTTCACCCGGATTCCATTCAGCGAATTATCATAACCCAGGTTGTGTTCTTCATACGTGCGAAAGATGGTACCACTGCCAAACTGCTCATAAATATGCCCGGCTGTAACCTGGAACTGGCCGGTTTTATAATCGACAAACCAATACGGAATACCGGTTCCCTGGTATCGCGGGTCGTATCCGTTGATCGGATTCAGATAGGTTTCGTATCGCAGGCCGGCATTGAAATTACCCGAGGAGTAAGTAATGTTGGTCCAGCTGTTCATCAGCATTTTTTCGGGTACTCCATTTGCGCCAATGGCTGAGTCGACGTTGTAGTATTGGGCATCCATCTGGAAATTGCCATTTACCTGGCTTCCCAGTGAATTGTTTTGTGCCGAAAGCAGATTTGGAATAAAAAATGCAATCACAACCAGTACCGTTGTGTAAGTAAAAAATTGTGTTTTCAAAATGTAAGGGTTTTGATTTGTAGGTGAGCAAAACGATTGGCAAATCTACATATTTCTTTTGAAAATAAAACCTCCGGATAAAAATGCAATACATTGATTACATGCTTTATCCGGAGGAAAATTGAATTGTGTTTCAATTGTAGTTATTTAGAATGATGAGGCAAGCAAAAGCTTAGTGCGAAACAGGTTCGCCGGCATTGAGTTTGCGTACAACATTTATCAGATCGAGTTCGGCGCCTTCGCTGAAACTGGTGTGCTGCCATACGATTTCGCCCTTGCCGTTTACAACAAACGTATGAGGAACCGCATTTACATTCATGGCACGTTTGAAATCACCGTTCTGATCGAGCAATATTTCATATTCCCAGCTTTTGCCGTTAACAAGGGTTTTTACCTGTGCCGTCGAGCGCGAATCATCGATGGAAACAGCATAAAGCTTTACGCCGGTTTCTTCCTGCCATTCTTCGTACACATCGGCAATGGTAGTAAGCTCTTTTATACATGGCTTGCACCAGGTTGCCCAGAAACTGATAATCATTGGCTTGCCATCATTAAAAAGTTTATCGGTATTGATTTTAGTACCTTTCATATCCGTAACTGTAACATTGGGAAGTTTGAAAAGCACTTTATCGGCGCCGGTTTCCTGAGCCAGCAAAGTAGTTCCGATAAAGAGAAGTAAAGCAGCAAAAAGAATGTTTTTCATGAGGAATGTTTTGATTTGAGGTTTGAAGATTTTATGATTACTGAGGATAATGGACTTCGAGGATTTTGGTTTCCACAAGCGGAACAATCTGTATTTTTTCCATGATGGCCGGAATCAGGATCACCTCACCGGCTTGCAGGCTTTCGGAACCGCCATCGTATTCAATGGTACACTTTCCTTCGGCACACTGCAGGATGACAAATGAATCGATTCCGCTGTAATCCTTAACAACAGGCATGCCAAAATGAATAAGGCTGGTGTTGAAATAGGTGCTTTCGACCACGGGAACGGTTTTATTAAACCCGGGCGTGTAATCAGTCCGGTAGGTATCGTGTTGCATAAAGTCGAGGGCATCAAGAGCCTGTTCGGTATGCAGCTGACGCGGGTTTCCCTTGTCATCAACCCTATCGAAATCATAAATACGGTAGGTAAGATCGCTGGTTTGCTGAATTTCGAAAAGCAGTAAACCGGGACCTAAAGCATGAACACGGCCAGCAGGGATGAAATACACATCTCCTTTTTCGACCTTTTCATAATTCATTATTTCTTTCAGGGTACCGTTATTCAGATTCGAAAGGTAGAGTTCCGGAGTCATTTCGCGGTTAAAACCACTGATGAGTTCAGCCCCGGGTTCGGCATCGGCAATGTACCACATTTCGGTTTTACCAAGGTCGTTGTGGCGGCTTTCGGCAAGTTTATCGTCCGGATGCACCTGTATGGAAAGCCAGTCGCTGGAATTCAGTATTTTGATAAGAAGCGGGAATTTATTGCCGTATTTTTCATACACAGCTTCACCAACGAGGTCACCCATGTAAATTTCAATAAGTTCATCCAGTTGATTTTCAGCCAGGAAACCATTGGTTACCTCGCTTATTTCCTCACCATGACCGGATAAAACCCAGGCTTCGCCACAATTAGGCAAAGGCGAGTAATCCATGCCAAAAACAGTTTTAATTTTATCTCCGCCCCATATTTTCTCTTTAAAAATGGGTTTAAATTTCAGTGGATATAAATCATTCATTGCAGATCTCCAATTCGTTATTTATCAAATCATTAACCAAAATAATGGTTCGGTTTCAGGATTCAAAAGTACAATTTAATCCTTTTCAGGCAACAGGGAGCGTTCAATCGGCAGGATATTATTTTGATGTGCTAGGTAATATTACTATTTGAAGACAAATTTCTAATAGGACGGTCTTTCGAAGCAAAATCTACATACGTGAAAAGCCGTGAGTGAACCCCATCTCGTATGGTAAATCTTACATCGGAAGGACCGGCCTTATAAAACAGGAATTGGTTTTCAAGGAAGGTTTTTAGTGCGTGGGG
>CAZOXJ010000279.1:0-4597 GCA_964583325.1 uncultured Lentimicrobiaceae bacterium | reverse complement strand
GCAATACACAGCAACGACAAATGTTTTGATTTGTTCCACTCTTTCATGCCTTGTATTGCGAGAAGATACCTCTGGCATAGAAACACATCCTATTTTTATAAAGACTTGATTTTTTGTTACTTTTTGATCAAGCAAAAAGTAAGATAATGAGTAAAAAAAATGAGAATCATCAATAGTAAAAGATTAAAGCAAACTTGAATACTAAGCTGAATTCAAGATTAAGTGCAAGGTTTTCTTAGCCTGTGTTCATTTTTCCTTGCATTTGTTAGTCCAAATATTGTTATAACAAATTAATAGCCAGTGCTTAAATAGTTTTTAAGCAGGCCCTAAATAACAATCAATTAACAACAAAAGCAGTGCATAACCCCCGAAGGTTTTTAAATCCTTTGGAGGTTAAAAATTCCCATTATTCTTTTCTGCTTTTCCATTATTCTTGCTACGGAGCTAATATAGCGCTAAGAAAGCATGAAGTTTATTTGCCACACCTGAAAATCAGCTATAGTCCGTAGGACTTTAATATCAATAAAGAAAATCCGGAAAGAGAGATTGCCCGTAGGGCATCAACATGAAAAAGTTTGTAAATAATCCAGGTTACTGCTTCACATTTTAGCTTGCACTGGTTTAGATAGGGACTGCTGAAAAATTTATATCATCCATATAATCAGCAGAATAAGACCATATATTTGCCTGTCAAATGCACGGTAAATGCGCTATATGGGCGAGAATCCATGCATTACATATTCCGGTGCGCTGCACCTTATAACGTATTTTTATGTGTTCCTACAAATATTACGGTGCTCTGCACCTTTATTCATTGCATTTAAAGAGGTCAAATAAAGCCACAGAGTGGCGAACCCCGCAGGGCTCGACGAAGTCAAATATTTGTAGTCTGGCGAAATCGAGTATGATTTAAGGTGCAGCGCACCGGAATATTAAATCAATCAATATCCCGGTCAAGTTTTTCAACAGACCCTAAATATCTCACCACCTTCATTCCTCAGACAATAAAAAAGGGAGCCTAAGCTCCCTCTTTTGTTCATTTATGCTTAACAGATGTGCTTACTGCAGAGCTCCCATTTTCTGATTCAGGAAATCGTCAACACGCTTCGAAACATCTTTCTGATCGTATTGATCCGCAATTTGTTTCAGGGTATTGAAGAAACTGAATGATTCATTCAGATCCTCATCAAAATTACCCCTGAATTCGGGATTGAGCGACAGTATATAATCCGTATTCTGCTCATAAATCTGCATCAGCCTGTCGGCTAGTTTGGTGCCTTTTTCAAAAGCGCCTGCTCTGTAATACACATCTACAAACTGTATCATATAATAATCGAAACTGATTTTGTTATCAGGGAAAATCTGCTGAACATAATCACAAACTTTTACAGCCGAATCATTTTTCCCTTCAGCCGTTAATTTACGGGCGAGGCGGGCAAAATTCTGTTTAGGAATCATAGTATTGCGATAGCTTTCGCGATCCACATATACACCCGGAGCACTCAGGTTGCCCCATTTGCATTTGTTCATGAAAATATCGTACGAAGCGTCTGTATTTACACTTCCTACACCTTTAATATAGTCGCGCTCGTCAGGTTTTACTGGCATAAACCGGTACACAAAACCTTCCTGGTAACAGTATTTATCCACATCCACGGCATCGCTTATACTCGAAGGGCTTGCAAAATAAATAGGTCTTTTAAACTTGTTTTTTGCAAGGAAATCGAGCAGCATCAAATCATTTTTATATAAATAGTTCGATTTGATATCCCATTCAACGCTGCCAACCACTCTGTCGGCAAGGTTAGCCGGAACTATACCATCCCTGACCATAGCAGCCGAATCAACCGTAATTTTTACTTTCTTGGTAGGATAAATGGCTATTGACCTCGATCCCGACTGGAAACGCGAAGCCGGATCGTCACTGGCAATCAGATCAATAAGATCCTGAAGTTCGACCCTTTCCTGCAACTGGCCGGAATAAGCTGAAACTTCGTTTATACCTTTATTATACTGATCGTACGTGAGTGTGAACGGCAATGCTTCGGAATCGTATATTTTCCGCATAAGCTGATGCACATACCAGTCGCCCGACGAAAGCATAAAGTTCACAACCCTTACATCGGTGCGAATTCCTTCCACCTCCTGGGCGTACCAAAGAGGGAAGGTGTCGTTGTCGCCGTTGGTAATAAGTATGGCGTTGGGCGCACACGAATTGAGGTAGTTTACGGCAAAATCGCGGGCTGCAAATTTATTGGAGCGGTTATGATCGTCCCAGCCTTCTTTAGCCATAAGCCCCGGAACCAGCACAAGGCACACAGCAGTAATAGGTATGGCAATGTATTTTTCGTTCACTTTTTTCAGATAATCCCATAATGCCAGCACTCCGAATCCTATCCAGATAGCAAACGGATAGAAGGAGCCGGCAAAGGCATAATCGCGTTCGCGCGGCTGTTGCGGCGTTATGTTCAGGTACATTACAATAGCCAGACCTGTCATAAAAAAGAGCAGCAGTACCACCAGGAAACCATCGCTATGCTTACGCAGATGGTAAAACAAACCTACCAGTCCGAGGATAAGCGGAAGGAAATAGAATTTGTTGTTGGCGGGGTTTTTCATGCTGTCGGGCAGGTTGCTCTGGTCGCCCAAACGAGGGTTATCAACGGCAGGAATTCCGCTTACCCAGTTTCCATAACGGATACCGCCATGGCCTTCAATATCATTCTGCCTTCCGACAAAATTCCAGAAGAAGTAACGCAGGTACATATGTCCCACCTGGTAGCTGAAAAAGAACCTTACGTTTTCGACAAAAGTTGGTTTGTATAAAGTTTCCGATTTTCCTTCGTCATTCACCACATCGATAGGAGTGCCTTTAATTTTCCCCCACGATTTGTAAGCCTGAATATGGCTTGGTTTCTGATTACTCCACATACGCGGGAAAATAGTGCTGAATTTAGGATCATAATTAGGAATGGTATTTTTCCTGTTGTCCGTCATCACATATTTTCCTTTTTTTGTATCCTTCACATAAAAAGGAGTACCATCGGTATAGGGTTTGTTTTTATCGAGAGGCGCATTGTAATACTGTCCGTAGCCTATTGGCCAGGTACCGTATTGCTCACGGTTGAGATACGATAGTAAACTTACTGCATCGCTCGGATCATTTTCGTTGATAGGAGTGTTGGTATTGGCACGTATTACCAGCATGAAGAAGGATGAATACCCCATCAGTAAAAATGCTATCGAAAGGAAAACCGTATTGGCTGCCGAACGGACCTGGCCGCGATCGAAGCGACCCGGAGCGCTTTTGTACCAGTAATAGACACCGGCTACAAACAGCAATCCTAAAAATGTTGTCCACGAAAAAACCGACAGTAAGAGTAACAGCACACCCCCGATTATATATTCCAGTGTTGTGTGTTTCTCCTGGTATGTGAAGCGTATACTCCAAACCAGGGCGCCGATAAGCACAAGGAAATAAAATAATGTTCCTGAGTTAAACGGAAGCCCGAAGCTGTTGATAAACAAAATCTCGTATTTCCCTGCCAGGCTAACCGAGTAAGGAATAACCAGGTACATGATAAATGCAAGGATGAAAAACGATATTCCCAAGGCGGTAACAACGCCTTTCCATGTGGTTTTGTATTTCCTGAAATAGAAAACCAGTGCAATTGCCGGTATGGCAAGCAGGTTCAGGAGATGGACACCGATGGAAAGACCCATAAGGTAAGCAATGAGAATGATCCAGCGTTGCGAATGAGGTTGATCCGCTGCCTGGTCCCATTTTAAAATGGCCCAGAAAACGATAGCCGTAAAGAATGACGACATAGCATAAACCTCGCCTTCAGCAGCCGAAAACCAGAATGAATCGCTGAACGTATAAGCCAAAGCACCTACCAAACCACTTCCGAGAATTGCAAACATGCGACCAGTCGAAATTTCTTCGTCTTTGGTGAATTTGAGCCCAAGCATGGTAATACTCCAGAAAAGGAATAAGATAGTTGCCGAACTACTGATGGCTGACATATAATTGATCATCAGCGCAACTTTGCTTACATCACCAAAAGCAAACAAGCTAAAAAAGCGCCCTAGTAACTGGAAAAGAGGCGCTCCAGGCGGGTGGCCAACCTGCAGTTTAAAGGCGGTTGAAATGTATTCGCCGCAATCCCACCAGCTGGCGGTAGGTTCAACGGTTGACAGGTAAACCCACGACGAGAGTGCAAAAATAAGCCACCCCAGGAGGTTATTCAGTTTCCTGAATGTTTTCATGAAAAGTATAGTTTAATGAATAAACAAAATTTTGAAGGCACGAAATTAACCAAATAATACGAAGTTTGAATAACTTTTAGTAATTGTTAAGAAATTGCAGCCTGCATAGTAGTTTACTGATAAGTAAAAACGGATTAAACCCTGATAATGCAACGGGAAGCAATTCCTGACTTTTTGCACTCAAATTTCCGTATGTATTAAAAAAAAGTATATTTGTTCAGTGTTTAAGCGGAGTTCAAATGATTAAAAGTTTTTGCAATTTATTAATCAGTGAATAGATATACGAGATTGAAAATGAGGTTGAAAACACAATTGTGCAATAGAACAT
>CAZOXJ010000278.1:0-4633 GCA_964583325.1 uncultured Lentimicrobiaceae bacterium | reverse complement strand
AAAGTCCCGTAGGGACGTTATAAATCAAGTAGTTAAACTTAATTGTAGTATTTTCTCCGGACAATTGTGATTTAATAAATCATCACCAGCTTATTCAGGATTATTTATACTATATCAAGTTCAGGATCAAAGGACAAACGAACTTTATGCCTGTACTTTTATTGATACTATATAGCTTAGCTATTCGCCTAGTGGATAATACAAAATGGATTGCATAATGCTTGTGATTTTTATCAAAAACCTAAAGTATTATTTCGTATATTTGAACCTGAAACCATAATCTATCCTCATTATGAAAAACTTTTTTCTGTCATTTCTGATACTGGCAATGAGTTTGTTCAATATTCCTGCTTTTTCGCAAACAGAGAGTGATACAACTTTATTAGGCTTGCCTGGCGATAACCTCGATTTGTATGCCGTGCTTGACATTTTTCAGAAGTCAAAGACGATTGAGGATTTTGAAAAGACCTTAAATGACACCAAAACAGGTATCAATAACCTCGATTTGAACCTCGATAAAAAAATTGATTTTATAAAGGTTGTGACCAAGCAGAAGGATAAGGATTTTACATTTATACTCCAGGTTGATGTAACGGAAAAGGAAAAACAGGATGTCGCCGTTATTTTAGTATCGAAAGACAAAAACGATAAAGTAACCATGCAGATTGTTGGCGATAAAGATTTGTATGGCAAGGATTATGTTGTTGAGCCAAAACCGGCGGCTCCTGCAGTTACGGCAAATCCTGGTTATGCCGGAACCGACCCTATAGCTGTAGCTACAACTACACCTACAACTGTTGTTGTAGTGGAATCGGCTCCAATTGTACAGTATGTTTATTCGCCTGTTTATGTTCCCTATTATCCTCCGTATTATTACGGATATTATCCTCCCTATTTTGCTATGGCTACTGTAGTGGCGGTTGGAATTTATCGCCATAACAATTATTATTACCACGGCGGGTACCACGGTGGGTATCACGGCGGATATCATGGCGGAGGTAATACGGTAGTAATTCATAATACGAATAACTATAACAATTACAACAATTCGAGGAATACGTCCAATACGGTTAATCGTAATAATGCAAGCGGCAATTATGGTGGAAACAGAGGAGGAGCAACAACGCGGCCGTCAACAGGAACCTCGGCAAACACACGTCCGTCAACAGGTACCTCCGCATCAACCCGTCCGTCATCAGGTACTTCAGCAACTAACCGACCTTCAACAGGTGCTTCAGCCACAACTCGTCCTTCGACCGGTACTTCGGCATCAACACGTCAAACCGCATCTCCAACAACCCGACAATCAAGCAGTACTGGCGCATCAACACGTCAATCAAGTTCAAATTATTCTTCCCAATCCAAGCCTTCGTCAACGTCTTCAGCAGGAGCATCACGCACCCGGAGCAGCGGAAGTTCAGGTTATAATAGTGGTGGAAGTAGCAGAAGCAGCGGCAGTTATAGCGGCGGAGGTTCAAGAGGCGGCGGCGGCGGTGGCGGTGGCAGAAGACGATAATCCTGTGTTATTCAGGAAAAGTTTAACCCACATTTTACTCTGAAAGGCCGAGAGTGTTAAAATACAGTTCCATCCCTGGTAACAGAAATTGTTACCAGGGATTTTTAATGAACAGTATCTGAGGATTGAAATTCGATTACCTGAGAGTATCAGAAATCAATTCATTTCAGGAAAGCGATTCTTTGCTCCGGAGTTAATGAAATCCCAGTTAGGCTCGCTCAACCGTTGTTCGATTCTTATCCTCAACAGCATAAAGCATAATTGTAAATAAAAAAGCTGCCCGAAAAAATATTCCGGACAGCCTTTATGAATAATTTATTCCTGTAATTAATTCCCGCCTTTATTTAATCGGCATATCTGAGGCACTCATTTCTCTAACGCTGAAATAACTGCCATCTCTTTTCTCAAACATAACCATGTAATTCCCGGTATTAATGGCTGTATTGGTTGAGTCAACAACTTTATACGAACCAATTTCAACTACCTGATTCCCATCACTTGACGGAAAAACTTCGTTGGTAGTAAATGAAATCTTGTTGGAGTTTGAACTTAAATCAGATTTTAAAAATTCTACAATTGCCTGTTTGCCTACCAAGGGCGCTTTATTTTGATAAAAAGTTGTTGCATCATCTGCATAGTAGCCTATATCTTTTAATTCTCCGGTATTGTAAATCTCCGCAAATGCATCTTCCTTAGCCTGAATCTCCTTTTTGATTTGCTCTTTGTCAATCACTACTGCTTCTGTGTCTGATTTCTTTGGAGTGCAGGCAAACAGCAAGGCCATTGTACATCCAAACAATACTCCCTTTAAAATTCTGCTTTTCATAGTATGTGGTTTTTAATTTAAATTAATTTTCAACTGTAACTGATGCTCTTGCGTCTTACTTTGCATCCCAACCGCCGCCAAGTGCTTTAAACAAATTTACAACAGCAATATTTTGTTGGGTTTGTGATGAAGATTCGTTGAATTCAGCTGCAAACAGATTATCCTGTTGTATGAGTAATTCCAGGTAGTTGGTGTAACCGTCGTAATAGCGTGCTTCGGTAAGAATGTAAGCTTTTGTAGCCGCGTCAAGAGCTAATTTATATGCTTCATATGCCTGTTTATTAAGCCGGAGTGTTGCCAACGAATTGTCAACTTCAGCAAAAGCGGTTAATACTGTTTTCTGATATTGATAGTTGTATTGATCCGTACGATACCTCTGGGCCTCGACACGTCTTTTGTTTTTACCGAATTCGAAAATCGGCCCAACAATGTTTCCACTTATCCCAAGAGCCAGTGAAGCAGGGTCAACAATAGTGGCCAGGTCGGGAGTTGCCGCTCCCAGGAATCCGGTCAGGCTTATTGAAGGGAAACGCATTGCTGTTGCCACACCAATAGCTTCGGTCGACGAAATCAGGGTTTGTTCTGCGGCAATTATGTCGGGTCGGCGCAGCAACAAATCGGATGGGATACCTGCAGGAATTTCGGGGGGCAGTTGCTGATTGTAAATACTTTGTCCCCGCGTGATTAGTCCAGGAGTGAGTCCTGTTAATACCCTTAAAGCATTTTGGTTTGTAATAACTTCACGCTCAGCATTAGGCACTGCGGCCATTGCAGCAGACAGTTGCTGCTGAGCCTGCAGCTGATCCAATTCCGACACATACCCTTTATTAAATCTCTCAGATATCATTTTTAAAGATTCAGTACGAGAGATTACGGTTTTTTTTGCAATTGCCAGGCGATTATCGGCATCACGAAGCAAAAAGTAAAGGGTTGCCGTTTCGGCTATCAGGCTTACGCGAATGGCTTGTGCATTATTTTCTGTTGCCAGAAACTTTGCCCAGTCTGAACGCTTCTGATGGCGCAGCTTGCCAAACAAATCAATCTCCCAGTTCATGGTAGCAAAAGCGCCATAAGACTGTCCGTCAATGCCTGCACCAACACTCCGGGCATTATCGCCAACATCGCTGATGCCTGCGTTTAAATTGTAGCCGAACGAAGGATATAAACCAGCTTTGGAAATACCGTAAGTTGCACGAGCTTCTTCAACACGTGAAATGGCGGTAAGTAAATCCAGGTTGCTCTTCAAA
Source organism: uncultured Lentimicrobiaceae bacterium (assembly GCA_964583325.1). GTDB lineage: Bacteria > Bacteroidota > Bacteroidia > Bacteroidales > UBA4417 > UBA4417. Next base: position 1,044 of record CAZOXJ010000278.1, on the reverse strand, counting down.
ACGGTTTGGATAAGTTTTGTGAGTTCTGGATCTTTATACACTTCAGTCCATGCAATAAGTGCAATGGAATCTTTGAAAGCAGCTGAATCCATAACAAGTGTTGAAACTACAACTGATGGATCACCGCCGGAATAAGCAGTGTTCGCTTTCATTTCAGGGCGTTCATACTTAGGCCCTACGAGGCATGAAGTGAGTCCGGCTATAAGTAGTATTATACTCAGTATCTTGTTCATATTACTTGCCCTCCTCTATTTTAATTACTTCAGGTTCAACTTTTTTCTTCTTACCCATACTCTCAATCATAACAAACAGAGCCGGAATTGAAAGTACACCCAGTATTGTTGCAATAAGCATCCCTGCAAATACGGCCATTCCCATTACGATACGCGCCTGCGAGCCTGCGCCGGTAGCGGTGAGCAGCGGAGTAACACCCAATATAAAAGCAAATGCTGTCATCAGGATTGGCCGGAAACGCAGTTTGGCTGAATTCATAGCTGCCTCCATTAGAGGTTTACCAGCCTCTTGTTCCATTTTGGCAAACTCAACGATAAGAATTGCATTTTTAGCTGCAAGTCCGATAAGCATTACCAACCCGATTTGTGCAAATACATCGATTACATAAGCATCGCTCGTAAACCTTGCGAGGAATAATCCGAGAAATGCGCCGAAAACCGCAAAAGGAGTACCCAGGAGCACACTGAAGGGGAGTTTCCAGCTTTCATATTGCGCCGCAAGAATCAGGAAAACAAACACAATGGCCATTATAAATACTGTTGCGCCGGAGGGAGAGTGTTTCTCCTGGTATGAGAGGTTAATGTAGTCGTAGCTCATGGTAGATGGAAGTACTTCTTTAGCTACTTCCTCAAGTGCTGTTAGTGCCTGAGAACTGCTATATCCTTCGGCCGGCTCGCCGCCGATTTCAGCGGCACGGAAAAGATTGAGGCGGTTGGTGAAATCAGGACCGGTAACCTTAGTCACGGTAACAAGGGTTGAAAGCGGAACCATTCCACCATCACTGTTTTTAACTGACATTTGTTGCAGCGC
>CAZOXJ010000277.1:0-4649 GCA_964583325.1 uncultured Lentimicrobiaceae bacterium | reverse complement strand
TTAAAACGCTTATACCACAATTCGAAATAGGGCGGAGCTGTATCGCAAAGTTCAAAACCATTTTTCTGGAAAAATTTCTTCTCCGACAGGAATGGAAGCTTTTTGTTGCCAACCACTGCAATAATGCCGTTCTTTTCTTTTGAATCCGCTACGCATTCATCATAAAGAGCTTTCCCATAGCCCTTCTCCTTATACTGACCCGATACCCAGAAACAGTCGATCATTGTATATCCCGGGGCAGAAACCGGTGCCCAGGCATACTCGGCCGGACCATATTGTATAAATACTTTTCCCCTGGCATCGAGTTTCTTAAAAACGTACCCTTGCTCAAAACGATCTTTCAGCCATTTCTTTTTTGCTTCGTACCCCACAGAGCATTTTTTATCGGCAATAGCACAGCAGATATGCTCTGTGTCAATGTTGGCAGATGTTAAAGAGATAATTTCCATCTTTTCGCGTGTCGTCTATAATTAATATGTCAGCAACAAATATATAAAACAACCATTAAAGAATACCGGCAAGAAATAAAATCATTTCACAAATTGAGCGTCATTGTTTCAATGGCACTTTTAATAATCTTAGATTTGCATAAAAAAATATACTATGAAAAAAGTGAACCTGATAGGTGTGGCAATTATGCTGCTTGGGTTTGGAATAATTTCAAATTTCGAAGTCAACGCTGCTGTTAAGCTCCCGGCCCTTATAGGCAACAACATGGTTTTACAGCAAAATTCACTTATAAATGTCTGGGGCTGGGCCGATGCTGGCGAAACCGTGAGCATTGAAGCCAGTTGGCTTTCATCGCCATCAGTAACAAAAACATTGGCAGACGGAACATGGAAAACAAGCATCAAAACGCCTTCAGCAGGAGGTCCGTACAAAATGACCGTTACCGGGCGCGATTATACCATAACCATTGATAATGTGATGATTGGCGAAGTATGGGTATGCTCAGGGCAATCGAATATGGATTTTACCCTCCGTGGACTCGGAGGATGGCAATTTTACAAACCCGAAATCCGCGACGAAGTAGCAAAAGGAACATTTTCATCGGTTCGCATGTTCACCGTTCAGAAGGACACTTCGGCCGTGCCGCTTACTAACTGCAAAGGCAACTGGCTCCTTGCCGACACTACAACTGTAAATGATTTCAGCGCTACAGCATGGTTTTTCGGTACTGAACTAAGCAGGCAATTAGGCGTACCCGTCGGGTTGATCGCCACTGCCTGGGGCGGTACACCAGCCGAAGTCTGGACCCCGGTTGAAAGCATTAAAGCCGAACCAGCTCTCGGATTTTACCTGAATCACTGGAACGGAGCACCGTGGTGGCCAGGAGCGCCAGGAGTTCTTTTCAACGCCATGATACACCCGCTGCTCAATTATACCATCAAAGGAGCCATCTGGTACCAGGGCGAATCGAACCGGAAAGAGGCCAACCTGTATCCTTTACTGATGAATACCATGATTACTTCGTGGCGCAAGGCATGGGGAACAGGCGATTTCCCGTTTTATTACGTACAGATTGCGCCTTATACTTACAGCGAGCCATTCACAGGCGCGTTGTTACGCGAAGCACAAACGAAAAGTCTTTCGTTTCCGAATACCGGAATGGCGGTAACCATGGACCTGGTTGATAACATTGCAGATATTCATCCCAAGAATAAACTTGATGTTGGGAAACGACTTTCTTTCTGGGCGCTAAATAAAACCTATGGGAAAACCGATGTTGTATATTCGGGACCGCTTTATAAAGATATGAAGATATCAGGGAACACGATAAGCCTTCAATTTGATCATTCAGATAATGGATTGAAAATAACAAAAACTGCCGTAAACAATTTTAGTATTGCCGGTGCCGATCGTATTTTTTATCCGGCAACTGTAAAAATACAAGGAAATACGCTGCAGGTTTCATCGCCGAAAGTAAAACAGCCGCAAGCTGTCAGGTATGCTTTTACGAATACTTCGCAAGCAACATTTTTTAATGGAGCTGGCTTGCCTTCCCCTTCATTCAGAACTGATAACTGGGATATTATCACTGATAATGCTGAGTTGCGTCCTGTAATTGATGTGGCTTCCAATACGCTCACCTACGAACTAGCTACAAAAGCCCGGGAAACGGATATCTATTATGAATTCAACAAGGTACCAGGGAAAAATTCGAACCGATACCTGAGTCCTTTCCCTGTAAAGAAATCAGGAATTTTGTACGCTGTTGTTGCCCGCGACGGATATTTGTCGGAAAGTGTAAAATCGTGGGGAATTGTGACGAACAAAGCAACAGCCGCAGATGTTACTTACAAATTCCCGTACTCCGAGTATTACACTTCCGGCGGCAAACTGGCTCTTGTTGATGGAATACTGGCGTCAACGGATGTCCAGGCTGGAAACTGGCAAGGATTTGAAAGCAACGACCTGGATGTGATAATTGATATGGGCAAGAATAGTTCTGTAAAATCCATCGGTTGCAATTTCCTTAGTGATCACAATTCGTGGATATTTTTACCCAAAACAGTAACAGTTCAAGCTTCCGAGGATGGTATAACATACAGTAATATTGGAGAAACCAGTTTTGGATCAGAAAAAGAAGTTAAAGGCAGCATTATTCAAGAAATGAAATTTCCGGCAAAAGGAAATTTTCGCTTTATAAAAGTAACTGCTGTAAATCAGGGCATATGTCCTCCATGGCATCCTGGCAAAGGCGAAAAATGCTGGATGTTCATTGATGAGATAGTAGTCGACTAACCCCGGCCTTCAGGCCTAAGTTATGCCGAAACCCCGGCCTGAAGGCCGGGGAGAAAGGAGAAAAACATGAAAAATGAATGGGATGAGCGCTACGCCCGTCAGGAATACATATACGGCACTGAGCCAAACAAATTTTTAAAGGAGCAGCTTTCCTTACTGAAACCCGGCCGGATTTTATTCCCCGCCGAAGGTGAAGGCCGTAATGCTGTATTTGCAGCATCAATCGGATGGGAAACCGATGCCTTCGACCAAAGCGTTGAAGGTCAGAGGAAAGCTATTAAACTAGCTACTCATAAAGGAGTTTCAATCGACTATTATATCCAGTCGCTCAATGACTGGAATCCTGAACCCGATCAGTACGATTGCATTGCTCTGATTTTTGTTCATCTTCCGGAAGGATTGCGACAACAAGTTCATAATGCGGTTATCAGATCGTTAAAACCCGGTGGCACTCTGTTACTCGAAGCATTTACGCTCAATCAGCTCCCCAGAACAAGCGGAGGGCCCAAAACTGCTGAACTGCTTTTTACAAGAGAACTGATTGTATCGGACTTCAAAGAGCTTATTTTTACTGAATTTGCCGAAACACAAACAACCCTTAATGAAGGTCCGTTGCACCAGGGACTTGCAGATGTAATACAGCTTACAGCTTTAAAGCCAATTTAACAAACTGTCTTTGGAACTTCTACCTTATCATTTAAACTCCAGCAAATGAAAATCACCACCACACCAGTTATTTTACTTACTTTTTGCTTAGCGCTATTTCAAAATATTTCGGGCCAGACCACGGGGAAAACTGAAGCCAAAGCAGCTAAAATTCATGCTTCGGCGTTTACAGTCGATTCACACACCGATACGCCACTGAATTTTACCAGTAAGAAATTCGATGTGGCCAAGGATAACAGCCTCTCCGTTCCACGCAGCTGTGTTGATTTCCCAAGGATGAAAAAAGGCGGGCTCGACGCGGTGTTTTTCGCTGTGTTTACCAGCCAGGGACCACGGACGGCTGAAGGAAACGCTAAAGCCAAAGCCAAAACAGAAATGATTTTTGATTCCATCGATGCTGCCGTTAAACGTAACAGTGCCATGTGCGGAATAGCAACTAATCCGAAGGAAGCCTACAAACTGGTTAAAGATGGGAAAAGCGTTGTTTTTATCGGCGTCGAGAACGGGTACCCGATCGGGAATGATCTCACGAATGTAAAACACTTTTACGACCGCGGAGCACGTTACATCACACTTTGCCATACTAAAAACAATGACATATGCACAAGTTCAACTGACACGGCAAATACAACTGGGTTAAGGGATTTTGGCAAAGAAGTAGTTCGTGAAATGAACCGTCTGGGAATGATGATTGATGTGTCGCATATTTCGGATCAGTCGTTTTATGATGTGATGCAACTCAGCAAAGTTCCTGTAATAGCTTCACACTCATGCGCCCGCGCCCTTTGCGATAATCCACGCAACCTTACCGATGAAATGCTGAAAGCACTCGCTAAAAACAATGGCGTAATACAAATGTGCATCCTGAGCGATTATGTTAAAAAGCCCTTACCAAATCCTGAACGCGACTCGGCACGTATGGCTGTGAGAAAAAAATACAATAATTTTCAGGACCTCAAAGACGAGCTATGGGAGGCTGCAAGCGCCGACTGGCATGCCATAGATGATAAGTTTCCACAGAAACTGGCAACGGTAAGCGATGTGGTCGATCATATCGATCATATTGTAAAAGTGGCTGGCATTAATCATGTTGGTATCGGAACCGACTTTGACGGTGGCGGCGGTGTTGAAGGCTGCGAGGACGTAAGCGAAATGGGAAATATCACTCTCGAACTGGTAAAACGTGGATACAGTAAAAAGGACATTGAAAAAATATGGGGCGGAAATTTAATGAGGGT
>CAZOXJ010000276.1:3530-4651 GCA_964583325.1 uncultured Lentimicrobiaceae bacterium | reverse complement strand
GAGCCAAAAACTCCACCGTTGGTAATGGTAAAAGTGCCGCCGGTCATTTCTTCGAGGGTGATTTTGTTTTCACGGGCTTTGCCGGCAAGTTCTTTAATCCGGAGTTCGATTTCGGCTAACGAAAGTGATTCTGCATTCCGGATAACAGGAACAACGAGACCTTTGGGTGCGCTGACGGCAATTCCTACATCGGCATATTTATGAAAGATCAGTTCGTCGCCGTCAATCATGGCATTTACCTGCGGGAATTTTGCCAGGGCAATTGTAATTGCTTTGGTAAAAAACGACATAAAACCAATCCCAACTCCGTATTGCTCTTTGAATTTATCGTTGTACTGCTTTTTCAGGTTCATGATCTGGCTCATATTCACCTCGTTGAAAGTGGTGAGCATGGCAGTTTCATTTTTAACGCTGACTAATCGTTGTGCAAGTTTTATGCGCAGTGTCGAAAGTTTCTTGCGTTCCGTTTCACGCGAATTTTCAACCGAAGCAGTTTGAATTTGAGGTGCAGAAAATGTTTTTCCTGAACTGGCATTCAGCACATCCTGCCGGGTAATGCGCGTATGCCCTAACTGCTCAAGCACATCGCGGCCGGTAAGCTGCTTTTCTTCCATTATTTTTCGTGCCAGCGGAGTGATTTTAACCTCAGCGTCGTCAGGAACAGTTGCTGTAATATGTTTAATTTCAAGGTCAAGCGGTTTTGCAGGTTCGGCTTTTGTTTCGGCCACAACCGTTGCAACTGGCTGCGGGGCAGCAGCATCGCTGTCAATCTGAGCAATCACAGTTCCTATGCTCACGGTTTCACCGGCTTCAACCAGAATTGTGACTGTTCCGGCTGCTTCGGCATTTACAGTAAGGGTAGCTTTATCGGAGTCGATTTCAGCAATTTCAACATCTTTTGCAACATAGTCGCCGTTTTTCACCAGCCAATTGGCAATCTGAACTTCGGTAATCGATTCGCCGGGGGTTGGGGCTTTTATATCTATGATCATAACTTTTTATTTTCTTTTTTCAGATGACTTCGTCGTTTAAGGGTTCAATTGCTTCGCTGTTCAATTGCCTGCGGCGTTCAATTGCTTCGCGTTTAAGGTTCAATTGACTTCGTCGTTTAAGGTTCAATG
>CAZOXJ010000276.1:0-3430 GCA_964583325.1 uncultured Lentimicrobiaceae bacterium | reverse complement strand
TTTATAGTTCAATGTTCAATTGCTTCGCGTTCAATTGCCTGCGGCGTTCATAAGTTCAATGGCTTCACATTCAATTGCCTGCGGCGTTCAATAGGTTCAACGTACTTTGTCGTTTTTTACTCTCTTTCTCATAGTAACTCGTTTTGAACATTGAACATTTGAACCTTGAACTTTTTTAACTCTTCCATTCCTTCGGAGCACAAAGCATCTTACACGTATTATTTCGGTTTTCGCAGGTGCAATCACCAAAAGCTTTATCAATAATTTTAGCTTGCCGCTGAACATGAAGTTTTGGCGAACCGGTTGCCGGACTTCCGCTTTCAGGACGGGCTACCAGCAACAATTTTACACCTTTAAAATGACGTAGTATAAACGACCATGCGCCCATGTTGGCTGGTTCTTCCTGCACCCATGCAAAAGTTTTTGCATTCGGATACCGCTTCATAATCGCATGCAATTGCTGGAGCGGGAATGGGTATAACTGCTCAATCCGTACCAGGGCAATGTTGTTGTGTTCGCGTTTGCGGCGCTCTGCAAGCAGGTCGTAATAAACTTTCCCATTACAGAAATTCACACGTGTAACTTCTTCAGGATTTATATCATCGTCAATTACTTCCAGAAATGATCCCCTGGTTAAAGCGGGCACCGGCGACATGCATTCAGGATGCCTGAGCAAACTTTTTGGAGTGAAAACAATCAGCGGTTTACGGAAATCGCGGTGTACCTGCCGGCGCAGAAGATGAAAGAAATTAGCCGGGGTGGTGCAATTAGCAACCTGGATATTATTATCGGCACATTGCTGCAGGAAACGTTCCATGCGCCCGCTCGAATGCTCAGGACCCTGGCCTTCGTAGCCATGAGGAAGTAACATTACCAGCGAGTTCATTACACGCCATTTTTCTTCAGCGCTAACAATATACTGGTCGATAACTATCTGGGCGCCATTCATGAAATCGCCAAACTGGGCTTCCCAAATGGTAAGCGAAAAGGGCGAAGCAAGCGAATATCCATATTCAAATCCTAAAACGCCATATTCCGAAAGTGGTGAATTGTAGATTTGAAAAGGCGCTTGTGTTGTACTGATATTTTGCAGCGGGGTGTATTTTTCTTCCGAATCTTCAATAGTAAGCACAGCATGCCGGTGCGAAAATGTTCCGCGCTCCGAATCCTGCCCGCTCACTCTTACAGGAATCCCTTCTTCGAGTAGCGAAGCGTAAGCAAGCAGTTCGCCCATTGCCCAGTCAACGGATCCCTTTTCGGTGAATGTTGTCCTGCGTTCCTCCATCAGGCGCAGAAGTTTTTTGAAAAATGGCTTTCCCTGTGGTGCCGACGTGATTTTTTGCGTTAGCTCCAGCAGTTTTTCATAGCTAACACTGGTGTTGACAGGTTTAAGAAAATCTTCTTCAGTGGCAGGCCGGAGTGTATGCCACGATTTTTCGAGGAATGTGATTACACGTGCTTTTTCGTCCTCTTTCGATTCGAGTAATTCCTGCTCGAGTTCTGCAATGAATGATTTTTCTATTTCAGAGGCTTCCTCATGAGTGATTGAGCCCTGTTCTATTAATTTGTTTACATAAATAGTGCGCGGATCGTCATGTTTTTCAATGATCTTGTACAAAATCGGTTGCGTGAAGCGAGGTTCGTCTCCTTCGTTGTGACCATATTTGCGGTAACCAAGCAGATCAATAAATACATCTCTGTTGAAACGCTGACGGTATTCAACGGCGAGTTCCATAGTATAAACCACAGCTTCAACATCATCGGCATTTACATGAAAAATGGGGCATTGCGTGGTTTTGGCCACATCGGTACAATACACCGAACTGCGCGCATCAAGGTAATTGGTCGTGAAACCGATCTGGTTGTTAACCACCAGGTGAATGGTGCCACCGGTAGTATAACCTTTGAGTTCCGACATCTGAAGTGTTTCATATACAACACCTTGTCCGGCAATGGAAGCATCACCGTGTATAATTATGGGTACAATTTGTTTGTGATTATTATTGTAATCGGTGTCAATTTTTGAACGAGTGATTCCTTCCACAACAGGCCCTACTGTTTCGAGGTGCGAAGGATTGGGCGCTAATGAAATCTGTAAGGTCCGGCCATCAGCAGTTGTGCGTTCCGACGAAAATCCGAGGTGATATTTTACATCGCCAAGCAGGTATTCGTCTTCGAGAAGTTTACCTTCAAACTCGTTAAAAATATCCTGGTAAGGTTTGCCAAGCGTATTAGCCAGTACATTAAGCCTGCCGCGATGGGGCATCCCGATGATAAATTCGCTGATTCCGGATTCCGATCCTTTATTAATGATAGCATCAATGGCAGGAATAAGGGCTTCGCAACCTTCGAGGGAGAAACGTTTTTGCCCGATATATTTTTTATGTAAAAATTTTTCAAACAATACAGCCCGGCTGAGTTCTTTAAGGATATGCAGTTTCTTTTCGCGGTTGAAAACGGGCGTATTGCGGTTATGCTCCATCCGGGCCATCAGCCACTCATAAATCTCCGGCCGGCGGATATAGGCATATTCAATTCCAACACTCTGGCAATAGGTGGTTTCCAGATGTTCAATAATTTTATTCAGCGAAGCATCGCCAATCCCGATTTCGCCACCGGCTTTAAAAACCTGTTCGCGGTCATCCTCCGTAAGTCCGAAATTATCGATATGAAGGGTAGGAGAGTATGTGCGCCGTGTACGTACAGGATTTGTTTTTGTAAATAAATGGCCTCTTTTGCGGTATTCGTTTATCAGGTCGATAACTTTAAACTCACCGGGCTTGGTTTCAGCCTGAGGAATAATTTTTCCGCTGAATTCGAATCCCTGGAAAAATCTGCGCCAGCCTGTTTCTATACTTTCAGGATCCTGTTTGTACTGCCGGTATAGTTCTTCAATCGTTTCGTTGTCGGCATTACTAAGGAAGGATAGTTCATCCATATATGTTTTTTATCAGAAACGTTTACTAATTAGATATGTTCAGTCAAAATTAGCAAAATATTAACAACTGTTGACAGGCACGATGAAAACAATGACTGATTGGTAAAATCTGAACAGATAAACGCTTACGGGGATATTTCCCGCAGAAGCTTATTTTTTTATAACTATTGTGTTATGGGTCTCATTATCAGAGTTTACAACTACAACATAACTTCCATGCGGAACATTGCTTCCCTGTTGATTTGTTCCATCCCAGGTTGCTTGCTGCAAGCCGCTATTATTATTTGATTGTAGTGATAGTGTTCTGACTTTTCTTCCCTGTAAATCAAAAATGGTAACATCTGCATGCTGAGATGACGGAAAAGAAATAGTAGTTTCCTTATCAAAAGGGCAAGGAGCTGCGGTTATGAAATTATCTGATTTTGGATTTTCGGCTGTTCCTCCGAAAATGTAATCAAAATACGAATAGTAAATAGTGCTGTAACCCTGGCG
>CAZOXJ010000275.1:0-4666 GCA_964583325.1 uncultured Lentimicrobiaceae bacterium | reverse complement strand
ATGCTATACAATTCGGTTAATACATACAGTGATAAACAAATATACAAATTTTTTCTTTCTTTTACTCTCTCCCTTCTTTTGATCAAGCATCCTGTTATCGGGGATACCCCGATTTTACAGGGTTTTTTAAAAAAACTGTGAATTATGTAAATTTTAATTGGAATTGTGTAAGCATTTTCGTCTTTATCAGAGGTAATTTTATCGGAGTTTAGAATGCAGGGTATTCACTTCCTGCTACCAGCTTAAACTTGGGACAAACGCTTAAATTGAATTATTCCGGTTGCTTACCATTATTATGATAAGATTTGATCAATTCCTATTTAATGGTTGATTTTGAAAGTTGTTAAACCATAACTGGATTTGTTTTAATGGGAGGAATCTTATCGCAATTAAACCGGAGGATAATTTTTTAAATTTGTTTGCATACTGAATTTTGTCCTTAGTACGGTAGCCGGAAGTGATACTCTTTTTTATTTGTTTTTATAAAGGTTTTGATCAGGCAATTTTACAAATATGTTCTGTATTTAGCCATGTATGACCGCTGCAATGAAAAACGCCCTCCTTCTATATCCCGAATATCCCGAAACATTCTGGGGATTTAAATATGCACTTCAATTTGTTGGACTGAAAGCGCCGCTTCCTCCTTTAGGTTTGCTTACCGTTGCAGCAATGTTACCAGCCGACTGGAATCTTAAGCTCATCGATCTGAATGTAGAAAAACTCAACGACAAGCAACTCGATTGGGCCGACTATGTTCTCATCAGCGCCATGAATGTACAGCGCAAATCAGCCTGGGAGTTAATCCTCAGGTGTAAATCCCATAATAAGCTGATTATTGCAGGAGGTCCCTTGTTTACTTCCGACCCGGCAGAATTTGATGAAGTAGATTACCTGGTACTGAATGAAGCTGAGCTCACTTTGCCCGAATTCCTGATGGACCTGCTTACCGGCTCGCCAAAACATTTGTATTCAACCAGCGAATTTGCCGATCTTTCGTTAACCCCTGTTCCGCGGTGGTCGCTGATTGATATGAATAAATATGCAACCATGAACATACAGTATTCGAGAGGATGCCCTTACGACTGCGAGTTTTGCGATATTACACTTTTATTCGGGCGAAAAGTACGCAGCAAAAACCGGGAGCAGGTAATCAACGAACTCGATTCAATTCATAAAGCAGGCTGGACCAGGGAAATATTTTTCGTTGACGATAATTTTATCGGTAACAAACCAAAACTTAAAAACGAAATACTTCCTGCTATAACGCAATGGCAAGCCCAGTTTCATACGCCTCATTCGTTTAATACCCAGGCTTCCATCGAGCTGGCCGATGAATATGATCTGATAAAATTAATGACTGGTGCAGGGTTCGATAAAGTTTTTATTGGTATTGAAACACCTCATAAAGATAGCCTGAAAGAATGCAACAAATTTAAAAATGAGAACCGCGATCTGCTTGTAAGTGTAAAAACACTGCAAAAAAACGGGCTTGAAGTCACAGGCGGATTCATTGTAGGATTTGATAATGACCCGTCGTCAATTTTTGATACCCAGGTTGAGTTTATACAACGAAGCGGAATCGTAACAGCTATGGTCGGTTTGCTTACCGCATTGCCCGAGACTAAACTATACAAGCGGCTGCATCACGAAAACAGGATACTCAAACAATCATCGGGCGATAACACCGATTTTACAATGAATTTCGTGCCAAGGATGAAACATGACGAGCTTATCAAAGGATATACAAAACTGTTAACAAATATTTATTCGCCAAAAGCATATTACGCAAGGGTAAAGGTGTTTCTCAGGCAATACCGCCAAACCACACGCAAGCGAAACGCTATGAGCTTTAACCAAATCCTTGCCCTGATAAAATCATTTTATTTTATCGGTTTCTGGAATAAATCGGGATACAGGTTCTGGAACCTTATAGTGTGGACTTTATTTAACCGTCCGCAACTTATTAAAAACGCGATCACATTTACCATTTATGGGTTTCATTTCAGGAAAATAATGGAGCTCAATATAAGTCGGTTAAAAAGGGTTACCGTATAAATAAAAACTGCCGTTGCATGCCTGGTGGCTATCAAATATTAACTTTTCATCAATGCAAAAGGGCCAGAGTGAAAAATCAGCGGGTATGATCATATGTAATATGTAGCGAAATAGTTCCATGACAAACAGGTACACGTTGTTGGAAACCTTTCGGTATCGATAATAAATTAATTTAAGTGATTCAAAAGAGTTACTTTCGTAAAAATTGGAATAAGCAGGATTCTTCAGTATATCTCCCTGTTAGTAACAATTATAAGGCAACAATATGACAAACATTGAAAGCAAGAAAATATCTATAACAAGAAATTTAATTCTAATTGTTTTGTCTTTACAAATATCATTTTGCACAGGACAAGTGAAAGAAAAACCGCTTAATGATACAACAGAAAATGGAATAAACAATCAACCAATCATTTCAAATCAAAGTACAACATTTCCGCAAATTCACACCAATTTAAATGGAATGGTAAGGGAGTTTGTAAGGACAATGTATCAGGACAAAAAAGGGAACTATTGGTTTGGAACAAATGGAAATGGGATTATACGCTACGATGGTAAAACACTTGAAACAGTTTCAATCGAAGGAATTCGCCCATTTAATGTTGTAAGAGAAATTGTTGAAGATAAAGCAGGACATTTATGGTTTGGGACTGACTATGGACTCATAAAATACGATGGTGAAAAATTTACTGCATACTCAGAAAAAGATGGCCTGCAAGATGATGAAATTTGGGGACTGACAATTGACAAAAGCGGACTCATTTGGGTTGGTTCGATTGGCGGTGTTAGTCATTTTGACGGCAAAAAGTTTACACCATTTTTATTGCCGGATACAAAAGTTGAAAATCCAAAACCTATGCTTTCTGATAAATTGGTTTTTAAATTTTTGGAAGATAGAAATGGAACGATGTGGTTTGCTACCGATGGAAATGGAATTTTCAAATACAAAAATGGCGAATTCATTCATTTAACATCTAAAAATGGACTTACTGACAATAATGTCGCGGATATTTTAGAAGACAAGCAAGGAAATATTTGGATTGGAACTTTTTATGGTGGTGTCAGTAAATTTGATGGAAAAACTTACACCGACTTCACTAAGGATGGAATTATTAAAGGTGTAGAAACCTATAATTTTTGTGAAGACATCAAGGGAAATATTTGGTTTTCGGCTGAAGGTTATGGCGTTTACCGCTACGATGGGTCTAATTTCACGCAATTTACAACTGACAATGGCTTAACCTCCAATGTTGTTCAAAGTATTTATGAGGATAACAAGGGACAAGTTTGGTTTGGAACCTGGCAAGGAATAAGCCTTTATGATGGACAAAAGATTATGAATGCAAAAGACAAAGAACCCTGGACGAATTAAAAATAACTGTTGCTAACAAACGTGGCTGTTGCACAACTCAATATTTGCAGAACTTTGATGATAAAGACAATTCCATCAAAATTCAAAACATTGATTATCAGATCCAAAAAGTAGCAAATTCCAATTTATAAATCATCAAACCCATATATTCCGGAATAAAATCTAAAAAACCATGCAAGTAGCCGTAACCCGGAAGAAGTACATATTTTCGCCTGACCCGACCAGAATAATAGCTCGTTTCTTATACGTGAACGATGAAAGAGCGGCCGATATTATACGCAAAGTACTGGCCATGCCCGAAAGCGAAGTTAACATTGCCATGAGCCAGTTGTTGCGGGGGTTTTCGAGGCGCCACAGGAATATTTCAAAAATTTTTGAAAAGCATTTTGCCAAAATGGCTCCTGTATTTGATAAAATAGAAGTGAATGAAGAGGATTTGAGTGTTTCGCAGAAAGCGCTGATAGGATCCTATTTTACCATGGAATACTCAATTGAATCGGCTGCGTTTTTTAATCCGTCGGTTGTTGAAGATCCTGATCAGTCCGAAATGCGACAAGGCGAGAAAAGAGTAATTTTCAGTTTCCGTGCTACCGGCGAAGGGCATATCTCCTCAGTGGTATTCCGCTCAGGAGTGCTCGACAGGCATAACAACCTGGTGCTGGAACCTGTAGGGAAAATGCTGGCTGAAGCCGATGTTATAAAACGGAATTCGTACGACAAGAAAATTTTCCACCGCAAACTACTCGAAATGCAGGAGGCCGGAAGCCCTATTTCGCCTGCAATCTTTGATACACATGATGAAATCAAAGGAGAGGGGAACAGTATTCCGCCTGTTATCGTTGATAAAAAGGACTTAGTACAGGAACAGCATACAAATGTTTCGTCGGATTTTATATTGGATAAACTTGGCGACACCTTTACCTATGGCGAATTAATGCGCAGTATTGATAAAGCAAGAAAAGACACTGTACTTGCCGAAGAACAGGTTAAGCTGATTAACCAGATGATGTGGCTTGCTTCGGCGCATTACGAAATTTATTTTTCAATTGATTCGGCCATCTCCGAAAGGGTTATTTTCCCTATTTCGGCTACCGAACAACGTGGGATTGAAGATGCCCGGTTTGTAAAATTCACTGACGATAACGGCGAAATAACCTATTATGCAACCTATACTGCTTACGATGGAATGGCAATCCTTCCGAAGCTGATCAGTACAAAAGATTTTTATAATTTCAAGAT
>CAZOXJ010000274.1:0-4671 GCA_964583325.1 uncultured Lentimicrobiaceae bacterium | reverse complement strand
TAATTCTGAAAAAGGAAGACCTAAGGTTCAGCCCTCTTAACATTCTTTATTTTTACATTGCCATTTGGCCTTACATATAAAACCCCGCTTACAACCACGGTATCTCCTGGCATGATGCCACTCATTATTTCGACATCGTTTTTATTGCGGATACCTATTTCAACATTTTGAAAAATGGCTTTGCCTCCTTTAACAAGCACAAGCTGATTGGAAAGTGCATCGGGAATAACAGCATTTGTTGGCACAGCTATTCCGCTGAATTTCCGGTTGAGCAACACTTTTACGAATGCGCCCGGGCTGATATTTCCATTATTGAGCCGTGCACGGACTTTAAGATTTCGTGTAGATGAGTTAATCTGAGGTTCAATAGCCGTTATGGTTGCCGTTAACAGCTCTTTGGAGGAGTTGGTTTGAATAGAAACAGTATTTCCTTTTTTAATAAGCTTTTCATAGGTTTCGGGTACTGCGAAATCAATCTTAACCTTGTCAGTTTGCTGTAAAGTTCCAATAACCGTTGACGTAGTAACATATGCGCCCTCACTCACCAGCCGTAATCCGAGACGACCAGAAAACGGAGCTTTGATCACAGTTTTATCAATTTGAGCTTTTAAAACATTAATATTTGCGTTGTATAAATTTACCTGGCTGATAGCAGCATCGTACGAAGCCTGATCAACACCATTAACAGCAAGGAGTTTACTCAACCTCTGCTCAGTTTTTTCTGCCAGTTCGAGTTGAACTTTTTGCTGCTGCAGCTGTGCCTGAAGATCAGCGTCATTCACTTTGGCAAGGATGGTTCCGGCTGTAACAAATGCTCCGTCAGGAATATTGAGGTAGGTAAGCCTGCCACCGGCTTCGGGATGAAGTTCAACCATTTCGTCGGCCAGAACAGCGCCGTTTACTTCAATATCGGAAGAGAAACTAGTGTTTGCTGCAATAATAACATCAACAGGGACAGGTGGTTTATCTTTTTCCGGTGCTTTATCATTTGCTTTGCTCTTGCATGAAAGTATTGCCGCTATTAAAAGGGGCAATGTTAAAAGTTGAATAAACCTCATTTTGGTTCAGTATTAAGAATTATATTTCGTTTAATTCTGCTGATGGTCTGAGTTAAATCCGAAATCTGATTGTTCTCAAGTCCATTCAGTACAATTTCATTTAAATCGGAAAAAGATTTTTTTATTTCGGGTATCGCCTGCTTTCCTTTAGCCGTTAGATGCAGGCTGTGTTTGCGTCGGTCATCGGTTTTACGCATACGTTTAACATATCCTTTTGCCGAAAGGTAATCAACAATCCGAACAATACTCACCTTGTCCGAATCAAGTAATACAGCAAGTTCCTGCTGGGTAATTATTCCATCTTGTCTTTCGATAAGAACCAGCGCGTAATAGTAGCGATCAATATCAAGGTGCTGAAGTCTGAACCTTAGAAGATTCAGATATCCTTTACCCAGCATGGTAAGCATCCGGCCTAAAGGCTGTTCGTTCAAAAGGAAATCAGGTGACATGAAATAATTTTAAGCAAAAGTAACGTATTTCTTAAATAGTTTACATTGTTAACTATATATTAACGATGCACTGTTAATTGAATCAATTGGACTTGAAAATTTCTATCAGGTTTAAAGGATGGTAGTAAAT
Source organism: uncultured Lentimicrobiaceae bacterium (assembly GCA_964583325.1). Lineage (GTDB taxonomy): Bacteria > Bacteroidota > Bacteroidia > Bacteroidales > UBA4417 > UBA4417. Next base: position 3,034 of record CAZOXJ010000274.1, on the reverse strand, counting down.
TGTTTTCAAATTTCGTCGGAATACATTCATATGCTTAAAAGCCACCTGTTTAAACAATGTCAGCCATTTGTTGTTAAATTATCATAAATATAAACATGAACATATTTGATTATGACAAATTAGAGTCTGAAGGCCTTAAATACTTTGAATAATAAATAACGTAAATCCTTAGTTTGGTAATGACGAATACGTATAAAAATGACTTTGTAAACTGGAAAATTATAGCGAATCCTAAGAACCTGTTGCAGATTTTTGTTGGTGCAGGAATGGCCGTATTTGCCATAAAAGGATTTATGATTCCCAACCAGTTTATGGATGGAGGAGTAACCGGAATTTCAATTTTGCTTCACGAAATCACGCATATCAACATTAGTGTTTTTATCAGTCTTTTTAACCTTCCATTTATTTACCTGGGGTATAAACGTATAGGTAAAACTTTTGCGTTTCAAACTTCAATGGCAGTCATTTTATTAACGTTAGGACTCATATTTATTAATATTCAGCCTGTTACAACGGATAAACTGCTCATTGCAATTTTTGGAGGAATCCTGATTGGTACCGGTGTTGGCCTGGTAATACGAAGCGGAGGCGTAATCGACGGAGCTGAAGTAATTGCTGTATTTACCAGGCGCAGGACAGGGTTCTCCAACAGTGAAATAGTTATGCTATTCAATACATTCATCTTTGCAGGGGCGGCTTTTCATTTTGGTATCGAAACAGCCATGTATTCGCTAATAACCTATTATGCAGCAACCAGGGCAACAGATTATGTTGTAGATGGAATAGAGCAATATACAGCAATAAATATAATTTCGGCTGAACAGGAAAAAATTAAAGATATGCTGGTGAACGAGTTAGGGAAAGGGATAACCGTTTATAAAGGCGAACGAGGTTTTTTACCAGGCAGTTTCCACATTAAAACCGACTGCGAAATTATAGTTACTATCGTTACCCGTTTGGAAATAAGCCAGATTGAAGGAGCCGTAACTGGGATAGACCCCAAGGCATTTGTTTATAGTCAGAGTATTAATGAAGCTACAGGCGGAGTTTTAAAATCAAAAGGCCATGCAAAGTAAAGAGCAGATGAAAGAATTTGTCATTAACTTATTGAAAGAGAACCTGCCTGAAAATTATTACTATCATAATTTTACGCATACCTTGTATGTAATTGAAACTGCACTGGCAATAGGCAGACATGAAAATTGTACCCTTGAAGAGCTTGAATTGATTGAATTAGCAGCATTGTGGCATGATACAGGCTACATTAAAACCTATAAAAATCACGAAGAAGAAAGCTGTAACCTGGCACGGCATTACTTACCTGTCTATGGAGCCCCGGCAGCAGATATCGAAATAGTATGTGGTATGATTATGGCAACCCAAATACCACAATCGCCCGAAAATAAACTGGAGGAAATTCTCGCCGATGCTGATCTGGAATACCTTGGAACAGAAGCTTTTGAGCGCACAGCCAATGATTTATTCAGGGAACTGCAATCTATAAACCCTGATTTAACCGAGGAGAAATGGCTTAATACACAAATTTCATTTATAGGGAAGCATCATTTTTTTACAGGCTTTTGTAAAGAAAACAGGGAACAGACAAAACAAGTCTACTTGCAGAAACTACTTCAAAGCATCAAATAGATGTTTTGAAAATACCAGTTTAATTGTGCCGATTACCTTTTCAAAGTGACTGGGCTTCATTTTGATTGAGAGTAACCCAATATCTCATCCCACTTTCGTAACAACTCAACTTTGCTGTTCCCGTTTAAATATGAGGAAGACAATGTGTTGTAAACTATTTCACATAAGTAAAGTATATGAGTACCGATTGGTTTTGTTTCGATATCGAAACCAAATGGCACTATATGCCAGTTTTAAACCCGATTCAGCATTGTATAATACTAAATCGCGGTTAACCCTGGTAAGCATTTCTTCGGCACTTTCATCGCCTCTTAATGATTAATTCGGGATTAATATAGCTAAGAATGCTTCACACAATTTTGATAATTATTAATGAATGCCTGAATCAAATAATCAATAATTAATTAATTAACCATTAACTAAATCAAACCACTATGAAAAAATCAACACGCTTCAGTTTTCTTTTTGCTGCTCTTGCAGCTGTAACACTGTTAACAGCTTCATGTAAGCCAGCCGCCCAGGAACCAGCCAAACCAGACATGGCTGCAATCCGCACCGAAATACAAGCTCTTGAAGATGCCTATGCTGCCGGCTTAAAAGCAAAGGATGCCAATGCTGTTATTGCCTATTATGCTGATGATGCCGTGAGCATGGTAAATAATGCTCCTGCTGCTTCCGGTCGCGATGCCCTTTTAAAGATGGTTCAGGATGATATAGCAAGAGATACCACTAACACAACGGTTACTTTTGAAGTGGTTGATATTTTTGCTGGAGGCGACCTGGTAGTCGAAACAGGGAAAGCAACCTACAAAGATCCGGATGGAAATGTAACAAAAACCGGGAAGTATATGTCGCTTTTCGAAAAACGTGATGGCAAATATGTCTGTATCAGGGATATTTATAATGACGATAAAAAGTAATAAGAGAGTTAAGATCAATGTGTAAGGGGAATTCGGGCAAATCCGGATATCCCCTTACTATATTCAAACTTTAACTTCTGAATATTTTAAGGTCTCAAAACAAAAAACCATCATCATGAAAAATGTAGAAACTAAATCAGTCCAAAATGCTGAACTGTCAGCAAATCTCAACACAATCAAAGGCGCGTATAACGCATTTGCAACAGGCGACATTCCGGCTTTTCTGGGTGCCATGGATTCCAAAATCGAGTGGAACGAAGCCGAGAACTTCCCTTACGCTGATGGTAATCCCTACATAGGTGCAGATTCAATTGTTCAGGGCGTATTTGCGCGGATTGGCGCCGATTGGGAATATTTTACACTTTCGGATCATGTATATCATGTAACCCTGGATGCATTGGTAATTGTAACCGGCAGATATAATGCAAAGCATAGAGTTACCGGGAAAGTTATCAGGGCACAGTTTA
>CAZOXJ010000273.1:0-4682 GCA_964583325.1 uncultured Lentimicrobiaceae bacterium | reverse complement strand
TTGGGTCTTAAAACCTACGAAAAGATCGAAGTAATCCCCAGCTCCTTCGGAATAACCGACATCACCGGAATATCCGATAAACGTATAAACTCCTGGGCATGTGATCCTACAAAGTATTCAACAATGCCTATTTCCTGTTGGGTAAGGATAATTATCAGATCGATATCTCCTTGCTGGTAAGCATAATTGAGAATGGATGGAACGAGCGTTTTTTCACCGCCCCTGCTTTCGACAACTTCGAAACTGCATTCGATTCCCGCTGAAGCAATAAAATCAGTTACCTGTGATCCCTGCTGATATAAACGACTCAGGATGGCAGGATCATTTTTCGACCATAAGGCTGAAACTGCTTTTATCCCTGCTCCGTAAAATTTAGCTAATTCAATGGCAATGGTAACTTTTTGACGGGTTTCCTTTGTCAAGTCTAAGGGTAGAAGAATATGGCGGCAACCCGGATGAAGATGTTTTGCATTAATGGTTATTACAGGGCAAGGCGAATTGCGGATAACTCTCGACGTATTTGCCCCGACGCGTTTTTCGCGGATTTCGTCCTCTTCGGAGCTATGTGTTCCTATTACAATATACTGGGCATCTATTGCTTTGGCGACTTCAACGATTTTCGAATATATCCGCCCTTTTTCTATCCGGTACGAAATAGGAATTCCGCCGGCAAGCGAAGCCCTGCCTGCTATTTCAGCAAGCTGTTCGTCAATTTTCGAAAGAATTTCATTATTCTGGTCGTTGCTGAAAATACCTGCGAACAAACCCGACTGTTCATGAACATATATAAGGATAATTTCGGCTTCCAGCAGCCTTGCCAGGTTGTACGATTGTTCGAGCGCAAAGTGCGATTGACGCTGAAAATCTATAGGTATGAGTATTTTATTCATCGCTTGGCTGATTTGTTTACTTTTGCTTACAAATATACTTTTTTACTCATTCATCCGCTAATTATGGCACCAATTGCTGAATCCGAACTTATCCTCAATCCCGATGGAAGCGTGTATCATCTTCATCTTCATCCCGAAAATATTGCCGATACAATTATTGTTGTAGGCGATCCCGGACGGGTGAAAGAGATATCGAAACATTTCGATAAAATTGAGTTTTCGGTTCAAAACCGCGAAATATATACCAATACAGGTACAATAGGTAACAAACGACTCTCCGTTTTGTCAACCGGCATGGGCACCGATAACCTCGATATTGTTATAAATGAATTGGATGCGGTTGTTAATATTGATCTGGCAAGACGCGAACCAAAATCTGCTCATACAAAACTCAACATTATCAGGCTTGGCACTGCCGGAGCGTTGCAGGCTGATATTGAGCCCGGCAATTTCGTTGCATCAACCTACGGGATGGGCCTCGATGGTTTACTGTATTTTTATGAAAAAGGCAAAAGTGTTATGGATCGGGAACTTTCCGATGCATTTGAAAAATATGTTTCATGGAACGAAAAACTTCCGGGCGTATATGCCGTGCCTTGCTCGCAGATGCTGATGGATAAACTTGGTAAAGATCTCGTGCATGGAATTACACTTACGGCACCGGGTTTTTACGGTCCGCAAGGGAGGGAACTCAGGCTCAAGCTTGCATTCCCCGAGTTGAACCACCTTATCGAAAGCTTTGAATATAAAGGAAACCGCATCGCCAATTTCGAAATGGAGACTTCGGCTTTGTATGGATTAGGTAAAATGCTGGGGCACGAAACGCTTACCATTTGCTCCATAGTCGCAAACCGTGTAAACCGCAATTATGCCAAAGATTATCACAGCGATATTGAAAGATTAATACAGTTAGTTTTAGGTCGGTTAACGGAATAGACTAGTTAGCTATAGTGCTATTTTAGGGGGTATTTCTTTTTGTCGGAAGTCGGAAGACCCTTGCCTGAAGCAAGCAGGGAAGTCGGAAGCTTCCCTTAAAAACTACTTTTCCCTTTGTAAATAGCAGATTTACTGACTATTTCAAAAGGATTTCCATATTTCATCATCCCTACTCCGACTCCCGTCTTCCGACCTCCGACTCCCGTCTTCCGTCTTCCGTCTTCCGACTTCCGACTTCCGACTTCCGACTTCCGACTCCCGTCTTCCGACCTCCATAACATAAAATTCCAATCAACTTTTGGCAGAACTAAATTTTTAAATAACCTATTATCAGTAGTTTGGTAAGCGCGTTAATATATCATTTCATTTCGGCTGAACCTTTTTTGAAAAGCATTTGTTTTTAGGTAAACAAATACTTAAATATAATGGTAAATACTTCAATGTGGATTAAAGCCCTGAGGGTAATTCCGCAGATATCAAAAGCTGAGTGGAATACACTCGATGTAATTTCGCGATGGCTTATTGCCACGCGCGCTGCAGTTTTTATAATGACGGCAATGGCTGCAGCTATAGGCGGATTGCTTGCCTACCGCAGCGGCAGTTTTTCGTGGGATCTTTTTATTCTTTCCCTGCTGGGTATTGTGATGGCTCATGCCAGTAACAACCTTCTCAACGACCTGGTTGATCATAAAAAAGGCATCGATAAGGATAATTATTACCGATCGCTCTATGGTCCGCAACCGCTTGAGCATGGATTGCTCACCATGAGAAGTTTTATGACTTACTTCTATATAACGCTTGGAATTGCGCTTGCAATCGGTATTTACCTTTCGGTTGTAACCGGTGTCGGAGCGTTGTGGCTTCTCGGCGCAGGCTTATTCTTCCTGTTGTTCTACACCTGGCCTCTGAAATATTACGGATTAGGCGAACCTTCGGTAATCCTGGTTTGGGGACCGTTAATGGTTGGAGGAACTTATTTTGTGGTTTCGGGCGGACAATGGGACAACTGGGTAGTATTGGTCAGTCTTGTATATGCTTTAGGACCTACCACTGTGCTTTTCGGGAAGCATACGGACAAACTGCCCGAGGATAAAGCCAAAGGTGTGCGCACACTCCCTGTTGTTATAGGCGAAAAGGCAGCGCGTTATTCGACCATTGGTTTCTGGGTATTGCAATATGCCTTTATAATTGCCCTGGTTCTTACGGGGTACCTTGGACCGGCTATGCTGATCGTGCTTTTTGCCATCCCCAAATTGCTGTGGGCTTCTAAAATTTTCCTGAAACCGCGACCAAAAGAAAAGCCTACGGGACCATCAGGCGAAGGCTGGCCTTTATACCTGGTATCGCATGCTTTTGTTTACAACCGCGTTTTCGGAATGCTGTTTATTCTCGGCCTGATTGTGGATGTTATTCTGTATAAGTTAGGTTTCGTGTGGAACCTGATGTAGAAGGGAGTCGGGAGTCGGGAGTCGGGAGTCGGAAGAATCAAATTTTGAAGTCCGTATTGCAATAAACAATTTCGATTTCAAACCTCGCCAATTCGCCCTTCTTCTAGAAATAAAATTCATTAATTAAAACTGCACCCCCCGTAGAAAAATCTCTACGGGGTTTTTTAATTTGAAAAAGAGGATGTTTTTAATCAAAATATGCCGGAAATTAAAAAGCGATGTAAGTCTTTGTGCTTTTGATAAAATATTGATATGCAGATAGAAACGCTTAAAATGATTTCAACTTACCTTTGTTGAAAAGTAATTGCATAGTGAATATTGGCACATGGATAACCGCCGTATTTTTAAGCAAGCCAAAAACCTATGACCGAAGCGCCGAATATTGATCAGCTCAACCTGTTAATCCATCTGCTTGACGATCCCGACCAGGAAGCGTTTCAGCAGGTGTGTAATGATATTCTGGCTATCGGGGCCAGTGCTGTTGAACCGCTCGAAGAAGCGTGGCTTAATGCCAGCGACCAGCTTACACGACTCAGGATCGAAGAAATTGTTCATAACATACAATACGACAGTCTGTTTGAAGAAATGACGGATTGGGTAGCTAACGGAAGCCTCGATTTGTTGCACGGGTTTATGATCGCTACCCGGTTTCAATATCCTAACCTGGATAACGAAAAGTTGCTGGCTGAACTTAATAAGCTTACGCGAAGTGTTTGGCTCGAACTTAACGACAACCTTACAAGTCTCGAAAAAATCAAAGTCCTGAACCACGTTATTTTTAATGTTTACGAATTTGGCGGCGAAATTTCCGACATCCATGTCCCTGACCATTACTTTTTAAATAACCTGCTGCAGTCGAGGCACGGCAATGCCGTTTCCATTGGGATACTCTATATTATTGTTGCCGAAAAACTGATGTTACCTCTTAAGGGTGTTGATCTTACAGGTAATTTTATTGCCTGTTTTACGCATGTTCCTTCCGATTTTAAAGAAGGATACAAGCCGTTGAATGAAGTTAAATTTTATGTCAACCCCTTTTCGATGGGAGCTGTTTTTACGAAAAAGGAAATTTTATTATACCTCGACAAAGCCGGAATTGAAATTACCGAAAACTGCTTTAAACCAGCCGATAATAAAACCGTGCTGAAACGCTGGTGCTACGACCTGATGAACGCATACCGGGAAGAAGGCAAGCTGGCTAAAGTGAAGGAGCTGAAGACTTTGATCAGGATATTGAGATGATAATAAATTCCAAGTCCCAAATTCCAAGTTTCAAATTCCAGGAACCAAACTCCAAGAGCCAAATTTCAAGAGCCAAGCACCAAGCACTAAATTCCTAACTCTTCAAACGCTTCAAACCCTTCAAACCGGAAACTTGAAACAAGAAACCAGAAACAAGAAAACCGGA
>CAZOXJ010000272.1:0-4690 GCA_964583325.1 uncultured Lentimicrobiaceae bacterium | reverse complement strand
AATAATTGATAATTAACTTAATGTATAACAAAAACTAGCTTCCCGGCAGCTCCACCAGAAAGTGAGATTCAAATAACTAAGCACTGTATAAAGTTTATACGGTGCTTTTTTATTGTTGACCTCGATTGTGCACGTCTAATATTCTGAAATATTTTTTAAAGCAAACAATTATTCAGCTGTTGGTTTGGAACATAGGCGCACGCGTCAGAAAATAAGACGCGCGCGAACGGGGAAGACTTTTGCATGGATGCATTGTTAACACTCCTCACGCTATATTATTGATTTGTGAGTGAGCAAATCGCCGGGAAAGCTTAGGTGCGACCTTAAGGAAGAAGGTGAATCCGCGTGGAAGCCATCTATAAATGTAATTGCTTGCTGCCTTATTGTTGGTTAAGTTTATTTATCAAATAATTATATTGAATGAACCTGATCCGGTTCATGAATTATCAGGATCGAGGGTGTTTTTGTAAGCCATATGCTATTGGTTTCCAGCATTTTTTTCCAGCTTTCAAGACTAATTATTATGAGGTCCTGATTTTCAAACGGAATGGTTTGCGAAGGCTGATCCAGACGAAGATAGATGTGATTGGGCGCATTTTGTTCAATGGCACGAATGGATTCTTTCATTTCTGAATTTTTTATTGATCCGTTTGCGTCAAGAATTGTGATCTGAGCTTCTGAATTTGAAATTAACTTCTGCGCATACTTTATTAAGAATTCGTCTTTATTATCAAAAACCGGTATTATTACCTTATCAATATTTTTAAGATTCTTATCTAACAGAATGCCAACAGGAACTTTACTTTTTGAAAGCACTATGCGGGTACTTTCCTCAAAAGGCAATTTCTCGATCCACTTGTCTTTGCTTTTTACTGAGTGAATGATTCTTTCGGGGGCAATTATCCGGGTTGTAAATCCAAGTATCCGGCCAAGTATGCTGCCTTCGTATATGGATTGTCCGATTCCAATCAGCAACAGATCAAAATCACCTCTGTTTGCTGTTTCCGGAATATCGGTCATAATATGATTGGAAACTTTAAAGAGCGATGTGATTTTCTGATTCAGCATTTTGGCTTCATGAATTACAGGCGCAAAACTATCCTGTTCATATTCATCAATTTGCTCCTGGCTTAGTTCCTTGTTCGGAGAAAGGTGAAGCACAGTAATCAACGCATTGTCATTCATTTTTTTAACAAAACTATTTGCAAGTCTCAAAAGAACTATGCCCTTTTCAGGCTTGGCAAAAGCAATCAGCACTTTATATTTACTTAATTGCCGGATTTCTGTTTGAACCGGACTTGTTTTTTTTGTAAAAACCTTGTTTATCAGGTTTAAAGAAGGCCCTGTCATAAATGTAGTTACCAACGCCATTATCACCATCATTGAGAATATTTCAGGCGAAATTATTCCAAGGTCGTAGCCAATATTTAATACAACCAGTTCCATTAATCCGCGTGTATTCATCAACGCTCCGATTGACAAACTGTTTTGCCAGTTTTGTCCGACTAACCGGGCTGCAAGGGCCCCACCAACAAATTTTCCTGTTATGGCGATTAGAATAATAAGCCCGGTAACTCCCAATAAATGAAAATCATTGATAAGCCCGATCTGAGTGCGTAAACCGGTAAAAACAAAAAACAGGGGCAATAATAAAACAACAGCAACATCTTCTATCTTTTCAATAAGCAGATTTTTGAACCTTACATTCTGAGGCATAATAGTTCCTGCCATGAATGCGCCGAATAAAGCATGCAACCCTATGACTTCAGTCATGTAAGATGATATAATGAGTGTGCATAAAAAAATTGCAATTACCGGCTTGCTGAGATTTTCGCGCGTTGGATGCAGATCGCCGACCCGGTTCAAAAAAGGCTTTATCACTTTCAGCATAAGAAAGACATAAAGCACAGCCATCAGAATAGTAAATACTGAACTCATTACTGAGCCAGCCTTGGCAACTGCCACTACGGCTGCAAGCAGACTCCATGCGGTGATATCATCCACGGCCGCACAGGTAATTACCATCGTACCGAGTGGTGTTTTCTGAATACCTCTTTCGTGCACAATCCTGGCTAGTACAGGAAATGCAGTAATACTCATAGCTATTCCGATAAAGAGTGCGAAAGGCAGAAAAGGTATTCCCTGTGGAGCAAAAGAGCTGTAAATGAAATATGCCAGTCCAAGGCCTAGTGTAAATGGTATCACAATGCTCATCTGGCTGATTATTACCGCATCTTTTGCCCGGTTTTTCAAAGATTTAAAATCAAGCTCCATGCCGACAATAAACATAAACAAAATCAGACCGATCTGGCTAAGAAACTGAAGGTTGCCAAGTGATTGGGCAGGAAAAAGTGCTGACGAAAATACCGGCAGAAAAGCCCCTGCAAACGAAGGCCCTAAGAGTATACCCGCTATAATTTCGCCTATAACAGCAGGTTGCCCGATTTTAAGTGATATCCACCCCAGGATCCGGGCTGTAATAATTATGGTGATGATCTGCGCCAGCAAAAGAGCCAATGGGCTTTGGATATTATGCCAAAGGCTTAACAGGAAATCGGTAAACGCATTTGTTTCCGAATTAGTTTTCGGAAAAACTCTTCCCGTTTCCAGATCTTTACCAAAAATAAAAATGACATACATCAGAGCCAAAAAACCGCTGATAGTTATCAGGTAAATGAAGATGATTTTTATTTTTTTCATTGTTGCCGGTTAAATGTACCTGATACTTTGTTAACGAATTGATTTGCAGCAGCGGCCGAAATTGAATACTTATATAATATTTAAACAAAGTGTTTGTAAAAGAGACAGCATTATTGCTTGTTCTCCTTTACAAACACTTTTCGCTGACGTGATTTAAATTAACCTCCTGATTAATGTATCCCATGTCCGTAATTTAGCACTAATTACCGGACAAGAATTTATGGATTCGCTGCCCGGGCCACAAAATTGCATCATATTTTGATGATATTTTGTCCTGCAAACGAATGAAAACCTGTTTTTGTAACAAGGCTGTAAAAAACTGTAATAAAATTATATTTTAATTGCCCGGATAAAATTCTTCCTATACATTTCACTCAATGTCAGCACCAAAGGTTGGCCTTTTTCATTCAGAATCCTTGTTGTGATTTCGTTATGAGAAAAAAAGTGAACTGCCCTGAATGCTATTATTTCCTTCTTGTTAATCTGGCAAAAATGACCCGGAGGCAAAATTTCCAGCAGGCGATCTAATGAGATATTCTTAAGCAAGTGCGTTGCATTATCATTCATCTTAGCTACTTTATCCCTGCTGTCGGTTTCGGATGTTTTTACATAAACCAATTGATCGAAGAAGATCAAAGTCCGCCCTTTGCCTGTATTAAGTTGTATGTAGTTCTGGGGTGAAGAATTGCTTTCAATTCTTTTTTTTGCTTTTTGAACTGCAAGTTTCAGCCGCTCAAGTTTCACTGGTTTCTGGATGTAATCAACTGCATCAAGTTCGAAAGCGTCAAGCGCATATTCTTTGTAAGCTGTAGTGAATATTACGGGCTTCCCTTTGAGTAGTTTGGCAACCTGAAGTCCATTCAACCCGGGCATTTCAATATCCAGAATGCATAAGTCACAATCAATTCCCGGTAAATCTTTCAAAAAAGTCAAGGGGTTATTAAATGCCCGTACTACTTCCAGTTCAGGAATTTGTTCGCAAAGCAACTTCAGATATGTTAATCCTTGCAACTCATCATCGAGCAGCAAGCATTTTAGCCTTGTGTTCAAGCAGGTTTATTTTTAAATGAGCAATGTAAACATTATCCTCAATAAACTTATCCAGGGTATAATTTTCCTTATAAATGATCTTTAACCGTTGTTCCATCATTTCGTCGCCAATGCCACTTTTATCCTTTTTTATCGGTTCTTTTGCTGAAATCTTATTGGCTACCGTCAGCGAGAAAATGCTATCGTTAAATGAGATAGTAACTGATATAAATGCGTCAGGGTTTTGGATGTCGGCATGTTTGAACGCATTTTCAACCAGTTCAACCGAAATGAGAGGTACCAGGTATCTCTGCTGATACATAGGTTCGTTTTCATGAATCTTAAGTTTGACTTTAAGCTCAAAAAGCGGGCTGAGCTTGATTTTATTAATTTCAATCAGACTTAAAATAAAATCGATTTCTTCCTTTGGTGTAACATATTTTTTATGACTATCGTATAAAATATAGTCAAGCACGTTAGCCAGTTTGTCGATTGCATAATACGACTGGTACACATGCGATTGGATGGAGTTAAGAATATTTTTAAGCAGATGTGGATTTATCCTTGTCTCGATACTTTCAAGTTGAATGTTATCCAACTGATATCCAATTTCTTCAAGTTTTTTTTTAGTCTCCAGGCTTTTCTTCTGTTCCTTCCGAAGCTTAATCATTAAATAAATAATCCATGATCCAAGAACAACTAGGATACAAATTGTCCGGATTGTATTTTCGCTTAAGAATATTGAATTGTTCATCATTTCAGAACAAAAGTAATGCTTAAATGAAATGGGTGCAATACTGTGTAATAAAATTGTGTGACAGTAAATTTCAGGTAAATAACTCATTTGCTGGTTTATCGGGTAATATTTTAAAAGGTATGCACAACAATCACTATTGTCCGGTAAAAATAACATATCGTCCCTGACGGGACTATGCCTTTTTTATAACTTATTTTCTACCAA
>CAZOXJ010000271.1:0-4722 GCA_964583325.1 uncultured Lentimicrobiaceae bacterium | reverse complement strand
GTTAACATGGTGTAAATCAGTTTGGCTGCCAGGTAATCAGGCGCTTTGTTTTCCTTATTCGGAACAAGTTCGGTAACGTCGAACCCAACAATATTCACCTGCTCACTTATTTTCTTCAAAATATTGATAATATCGAACCAGTTCATTCCTCCCGGCTCGGGAGTGCCGGTTGATGCCATAATGGATGGGTTAAGCACATCGAGGTCGATGGTAATGTACACGTTACGGGTAAGTTTGTTCAGCAGTTCGTACATCCAGGTTGATTGATCGTAAATCTGCATGGCATAAAAAACGCGTTCGGGTTTTATGTTATCACGCTCGCCCACGCTCATGCTGCGTATGCCAACCTGAACAACGGGAGCCATTTCCGAGGCACGTGCCATCACACATTTATGGTCGTATTTTGATCCGTTATGTTCGTCGCGCATATCAACATGTGCATCGAACTGAAGGATTGTAAGGTCGCTGAACTGCTCACTGGCTGCTTTAAAAGCTCCGATACTAACCGTATGCTCACCTCCCAGTACAACAGGAAATTTTTTCTTTTTGTAGAGTGCTTTCACCCTGTTATAAACCTCATCAACCATTGCTTCGGGCGATGACGACTCAGTTACGGCTTCTGCTGTATGAATGCCCAGTTTATGCACTTCGCTGTCGGTATCAATATCATACATTTCGAGATTGGCCGAAGCTTCGATCATTGCTTTTGCTCCTTTGTCAGCTCCTTTCAGCCAGGTATTTGTACCATCGTAAGGAACAGGAAGAATTACAATTTTTGAACTTTCAAACGCAGTAAACTCTTTTGGTAAATCACCATACTGTTTCATGTAAATTATTATTTTAAGCCCTAAACCATTAGTTATCAGGAACAAGTGCAAATCAGGCAACTGTGTCCGTTTTTAAAAAGCACGCTGTATTTCTGATTGACTGATCGAAATACCAAATAATGGAAAAGAGTGGGTTAATATGCTTTTTGTGTTTCAGAAATGCGAAAATACAACTTTTTTGAAACATGCAACAATAATCCTTATGTTGGGGGAATGAAATATTCGTCCCGTTCGGTTAAAGAAAATAATACAAAACGATGTAGTGCTGTATCATTCAGTAATACAGTTTCTTATGACCCGGATTCGAAATTTGGGACCCGATGAAAAATCAGTAGTCGCGAATTTATACCTGCACTGGCATAGAAAAGAGATATGCTAATGAAGCAAAATTCCTCTTTTAGCAATGAATTTAACTAATACCCCAGGATCTTTAACATCGATTTGTGGCTTTGCTCCTTGGCAAAAAGCTTGGTAAAATATTCGCCGTCCTCGTCAATATCAATAATGATATGTTTCGGAGCAGGTATAAGGCAATGCTGAATGCCGCCGTAACCGGCCAGCGAATCCTGGTAAGCTCCGGTATGAAACAACCCGATGTATTGCGGTTCGTCGTCCATCAGTTTCGGAAGGAATATCGCGTTGGTATGCGCTTCGGCATTATAGTAATCTTCGCTGTCGCAGGTTAATCCGCCAAGGAAAACCCGCTCATATTCGCTGTCCCAGTGGTTTACGGCCAGCAGGATAAATTTCTGGTTTATAGCCCAGGTATCAGGCAAAGTAGTAATAAACGAACTGTCGATCATATTCCATAACTCTCGGTCGTTCTGGCGTTTCTGGTCGATAATGCTGTAAAGTATGGCGCCGCTTTCGGCAACGGTAAAGGAACCGAACTCAGTGAAAATATCCGGTTGCGGTGTGCCTGTTCGTTCGCAAACGCTTTTTATCTGTTCAACAATGGTTTCGGCCATATAGGCATAGTCGAAATCGAAATTCAAACTGTTTTTAATCGGGAAACCACCTCCTATATTCAATGAAGTAAGCTGGGGACAAACCGCTTTCAGCTCGCAATATACATTTACGCATTTCAACAATTCGTTCCAGTAATACGCCGAGTCGCGGATGCCGGTATTGATGAAGAAATGCAGCATTTTCAACTCGAATTTCGGGTTATTTTTAATTTCCTCTTCGTAATAGGGAACAATATCGTTGTAGCGGATACCCAGGCGTGAGGTGTAAAAATCGAATTTTGGTTCTTCTTCCGATGCGATACGGATACCTATTTTTATCTTTCGTGTAATATTTCTGTCGTATTCGTCAAGCTCAAATTTATTGTCAAGGATGGGGATTACATTCTCGAAACCTTCCTCTATCAGGTTGCAGATATTTTCGATGTATTGTGGCCGTTTAAAGCCGTTACATATAACATAAGTTTCTTTTTTGATCTTGCCCGATTCGTATAATGACTCTATGATAGGAATGTCGAATGCGGATGAAGTTTCGATATGAATGTCGTTTTTCAACGCTTCTTCGAGTACAAATGAGAAGTGCGAACTCTTTGTGCAGTAACAATAATTATAACTGCCTTTGTAATCGGCCTTGGCAATAGCAACATTAAACAAGCGTTTCGCTTTTTGAATCTGACGCGATATTTTAGGTAAATATGTGACTCTCAGTGGAGTACCATACTGTTTTATTACTTCCATTAATGGGATATCATGAAACAGAAGATCGCCATCCTCAACTTTGAACTCTTCGGTAGGGAAATCGAAAGTTTGTTCAATCAGGTCAAGATACTTGTTTTTCATTTGCAGGCAGATGTTATGAATTATTCAACAAAGTTAATTCATTTGTTTTGAAAACGGGGTAGGTTTTTAAACTAAAATAGTTGGATGGGATAATAAATTGCCAACCAACTTAAGTGAATCTGTCGTAAGATAAATATCGTTTTGTGCGGGACCGGGGATCGCCGCTAAATATAAAAATTTGCGATTTGAGGAAACAGGGAATCTGCTGCCTGGATTTATTGTCGGTAATACAGATAATCAATTTGTTCGAAAATTGAGATTTGGCAAATAGAAGTATTATTTGAAGTGTTGCGTAATGTAAAACCGGTATTACACTTAATTTGATAAAAAAGTATTCCAAAATATGCTGAACCAATTGTATATTTGATCGTTTTAACGAATACAATAAAAACGTATGCAAGACCTTGAAACCATTAAAAAGCCCGACCTGGATTATCCGGTGCACCCTCTGTTAGCTTCGCGCTGGAGCCCGCGGGCATATGATCCCAAACCTGTTGAAACCGAAAAATTACAACGTATTTTTGAAGCTGCCCGCTGGTCGGCTTCAGCCAGTAATTTGCAGCCCGGGTATTTCCTGGTTGGATTAAAAGGGGATGGCGTTTATAGCAAAATATTTGATACACTTGTCGAATTCAATCAGTTATGGGTTGTAAATGCGCCGGTTCTTGCGCTTGGAATTGTTAAATCAACCAATCCCAAAGGTGCTCCGAACGGTTATGCAGCTTACGATCTGGGTCAGGCAATGGCAATGGTATCTCTACAGGCGCAACATGAAGGAATTTACACGCACCAGATGGGCGGATTTGATGCTGATGCTGCCGCGCTGGCTTTCGAAATACCGTCCGACTACAAAGTTATGGTTGCTTTTACACTGGGTTACAGGGGCGATGCATCAGATCTGCATCCTAACCTGATGAAACTCGAAGAGAGCCCACGCACACGCCGGCCGTCATCTGAATCGGTATTTACAGGATCATTTGGTCACAAAGCTGACTTTCTGTAAGAAGGAATCATTTCAGTTTATACTACCTTTGCCCGTCTGAAAAAAATCATATTTATGCGGTTTATTGCTTCCTTATTGATTGTTATTCTAATTGTTGCTGCAAGTTCGTGCAAACAGAAAACTTCGACAAAGTCTGTTGAACCGGAATCAGAAAGCACAGCTTTAACTATTAAAGCTGCGGACTTTAATGCCGATTCGGCCTGGTATTTTATTAACGAACAGGTGAAATTTGGTCCACGTGTGCCTAACAGCAAAGCGCATGCAAAATGTGCGGTATGGCTTGAGAGTACTCTTAAAAAATACTCACAGCAGGTTATTGTTCAGCCATTTACTGCAAAGGCATATGACGGAACCACGCTGAACTGTAAAAATATAATTGCATCCTTTAACCCGAAAAGTACAACCCGCGTGTTGCTTTGCGCGCATTGGGATTCGCGTCCTTATGCTGACAATGACCCGGACTCGGCTTTTCATCGTACTCCCATTGATGGGGCTAACGACGGTGGCAGTGGAGTAGGGGTTTTGCTCGAAATCGCCAGGCAATTACGCATATCACCGGCATCAATTGGAGTTGATATTGTTTTGTTTGATGGGGAAGATTACGGAGCACCTCAGAATGCTGATTTTATGGGTACGGATGATTGGGCTCTGGGTTCACAGTATTGGTCGAGATACCCACATGTACCCGCCTATACTGCGCGTTACGGAATTCTGCTTGATATGGTCGGAGCCGAAAATGCTGTTTTTACTATGGAAGGCACCAGTATGTATTATGCCCCTGATGTGATGCAAAAAGTATGGAATACTGCATCTGCAATCGGACATAGCTCGTATTTTTCGACCGAACGAACCAATGCAATAACTGATGATCATTTATATGTAAATCAACTGCGACAGGTTCCGACTATTGATATTATTCAACACGATCCTTCGACCAGTTCAGGATTTTACCAGCACTGGCATACCATGAAGGATAATATGAAAGGAATCAGTAAACCAACGCTTTTAGCTGTTGGGCAAACGGTATTAACTGTAGTTAGGAGTGAAAAGTGAAGAGTGAAAAGTGAAGAGTGAAAAGTGAAGAGTG
>CAZOXJ010000270.1:1696-4728 GCA_964583325.1 uncultured Lentimicrobiaceae bacterium | reverse complement strand
CTTTTAACCTCTTGAACGAGCTGAGAATTGCTAAACCTGAAACCAGAAACAAGAAACAAGAAACCCTTCAAACCCTTCAAACCCTTCAAACTCTTCAAACTCTTCAAACTCTTCAAACCTGAAACCAGAAACAAGAAACCCTTCAAACCGAAACCCTTTTAAAACATATGTACGAAAAACACTTTAAAGGCCCGCGCAAACAACCCGAAAACCTGATATACGGAATTCATCCAATTCTTGAGGCTCTTCATGCCGGCAAAGACATCGAGAAAATTATGCTTTCGCGCGAACTACGCAATGTGCAGGTCCGCGAAATAACCACTTTGGCCGAAAAACTCGAAATACCCGTTCAGAAAGTCCCGAACGAAAAACTCGATTCCTTTACCAAATCAAACCACCAGGGAATTGTTGCTTTTGTATCGATGATCGAATACCAGCCGATTGAGGATATCCTGATCCGTTCGTTCGAAGCAGGTCGGCAACCTATCTTTATCGTCCTCGACCGCATTACCGATGTGCGAAATATGGGAGCCATTGCCCGCAGCGCCGAATGTGCCGGTGTTGAAGCAATCATTGTTCCTTCACGCGGAAGCGCTCAGATTAATGCCGATGCTATTAAAACTTCGGCCGGCGCGTTGAACCTGATTCCGGTACACCGCAGTCCGAACCTGAAAAACACGCTCCGGTATTTGCGCGATTCAGGTGTAAAACTCATTGCCGTAACCGAACACGGAAGCACTGAATATACAACAACGGATCTAACCGGCCCGGTGGCATTCATCATGGGTTCGGAAGACGAAGGAATTTCGCCCGAATATCTCAAATTATGCGACGATAAGATTAAAATTTCCTTAACAGGAACTATTAACTCTTTGAATGTTTCGGTGGCAGCCGGTGTTATTATCTTCGAAACCATCAGACAACGCAATCTAGCCTCGGTTTAATTTCTTTATATCGCTGATGAAACTGCGCAAGTACGTTCCCGGATTTATCGTTCTGGCATATGCCGTGTTGTTCCTGATCACTAAAAATCCTTCCAGTGAATGGGACAGGGTGATTGTGAGCGATGGTAAAGGCTATTATGCATATCTTACTGCGCTTTTCATTTACGATGATACCGACTATGGCTTTATCGATTCGTACGAAACCGAATATTATCCTGCCAGCCGACAGCTATACAAGGATTACAGGTTCGATACCGGGGATGGAATTGTAAATAAATATTTCCCGGGACCAGCAATTCTATGGCTTCCGTTTTTCGGGGCTGGTCATGCGGCTGCGCATATATTTGGTTATCAAACGGATGGCTACTCCCTCCCCTACCAGATGGCTATTGCCGTTGCGGCTTTTTTCTATTTCTGGCTGTCGTTGCTGATACTGCGTAAAATTCTCCGATTTTATACCAAAAATGAAACTGCCATTGCCTGGACACTGGTTGCAGTCGGATTGGCAACAAACCTGATATATTACACGGTAAACTCTGGCTGCCAGGTACATGTATATAATTTTTTCCTGATCAACGGTTTTATTTATTCTGTGCTCGAAGCCTGTAAACGAGGCAAACCGGTGTATTTTGCCTCTGCCGCCTTTATGCTGGGAATGGTAATTATCAGCCGTCCGCAGAATGGATTGATTGTTTTTGCTCTTCCCTTTCTTTGTGGAAACAAGGAATCGTTTTTCCTTTTTTTTAGAAAAGTGTTTACCAATATAAAAACTCTTTTGCTATCAGTATCAGCTCTGGCAATTCCATTGCTGGTTCCGCTTACATACTGGTACATAAAAACCGGTCATTTTATTGTGTACTCGTATGGCAGCGAATCCTACGACCTTACAAAACCGAAATTGCTGACTTTTCTGTTCAGTTTCGAGAAAGGCTGGTTACTTTATACTCCCATCGCAGCTTTTGCAGCTTTGGGGTTCGTATTTCTTTTCCGGAAAAGCAAATGGCAGTTTGTAAGCCTGGCAGCATTCCTGTTTTTTGTGGTTTACTTCCTTTCGAGCTGGTGGACATGGCATTACACGTCCTATGTTAGCCAGCGAGTTATGATTGATTATTATGCATTTGTAGCAATTCTGATTGTATTCATTTTCAATTGGCTGAAGAGTAAAAAACAGAAAATTGCAATTCAGGTTATATTAGCCGCATTCGTTGCGCTGAACCTGATGCAGCATTTCCAGCACATGATATGGATTTATCCGCATGGGCCAGTTACCGCAAAAACCTATTTCGGTAATTTCTTCAGTTTCAGCAAAGGAACTACCTTTATGATTCCTGAAAACGAAATACTTGGCAAGCAAACCTATTCTACTGATTTTGAAAGCGATAAACCTCTTTTCCAAACTGCTGATTTTAAATTATCATCTGTGAGCTATTCAGGTGGAAAATCAGTATTGATAGATACTGTTTCAAAAGCAACACCTCTTTTTATCAGAGGAATGTCGGATTACAAGGAAATTCAGCCAATGATTTTAAAAATCGGAGGATTTTACCATCCGGAAACAACTGATTCATCAATTACTATTGAGGTAGGCTTGGGTTCGCAAAAAACCAGGTATTCCGTAACCCGCCATAACCTTATGCCGGGACTTAAACTTAATGAATGGAAATATGCCGAAATGGTTATTTATCTGCCGTATATCCGCTCCGTTTCCGACAGTCTTTTTATTTCCTTTCAAAATTTGAGCAAAGGAAAAGTCCTTTTGGATGATCTTCAGGTTGAATTGCTAAAAATGCAGGGACCAACCCGCCACGACTGGATTTTACCTTCTGATGATGTAATTGATTCTGCTACCATCTTTCAAACCAATTTCGAAACGGTACCCGAAGAGCCATGGGGCAATAGTACGTCAATCAGTTCGCAGCTTTCGTATTCGGGAGGTAAATCGTCGTGCATTCAGCCGTCATCGCCTTATAGTGTAGTTTTCGAGAAAGAATTGAGTGGTAAAAAAGACGGTTATTTCAGGGTTAGTTCGCGGATTTCAGGCGATACAACTTCGCAGGTATCTTTGGTTTTTGATTTTTCTGCAAAGGG
>CAZOXJ010000270.1:0-1596 GCA_964583325.1 uncultured Lentimicrobiaceae bacterium | reverse complement strand
TATTTTAAAAAACCGGAAAACCTCTGGCTGCTGATTATCCTGGCTGTTGCTGCTGCATTGCGGTTTTATCAGTACGGATCGTTTTCCTATTCCAACGATGAACTGAGTGCGCTTAACCGCCTGTATTACGATACATTTTCGGAGCTCGTAGCCAAAGGTTTCTTTGTTGACGGCCATCCCGGGGGAATACAGGTTTTCCTTTGGAAATGGGTCAGCTGGTTTGGCGATACGGAATGGGCTGTAAGATTACCCTTTGTAATCATAGGAATATTGTCGGTATGGATGAGCTATAAAGTTGCCAATCAGATGTTTGGAAAAGCAGCAGGGCTTTTTACTGCCGCCGCGCTGACTTTCCTGCAGTTTTCGCTGCTTTACAGTCAGATTGCACGTCCATACGGGCCGGGAGTGCTTTTCGGATTGATGCTGGTTTATTTCTGGATTCAGATTTTTTTCGATAACAAACACGAAATCAACACCCACAAACCTAAACTGAGCCATCTGGCAGGATTTACCATATCCGCGGCTTTGTGCATGTACAATCACTATTTCAGTTTCCTGTTTGCGCTTATTGTCGGGTTTTCGGGATTTGCGTTTGCCCGGCGAAACACTATTTTCCACTATATCAGCGCTGCTCTTTTTGCAGCAGTTTTGTTTGTTCCGCATATCCCCATTACGCTTAATCACCTCACATACAAAGGAGTAGGATTATGGCTTGGAGTACCGGGAAAAGGCTGGATTTTCGAACACCTGTATTTTATTTTCGATCAATCCATCTACACTTTGCTTTTAGTGCTTATAACTTTGTTGATTCTGTTGTATCTGAATAAGGAAAGCAAAGGGCAACTTCGTTTCAGGCTATTACTTGTAGCCTGGTTTCTCCTGCCGATAGGTATTGGATATTTTTATTCAATAAAAGTGAATCCTGTATTGCAACACCCTGTACTTATTTTTTCGTTTCCGTATTTTATTATGCTGATTTTCAGCTATGCAGGCAATGATTTTAATAGGAAGAAACAAGGGTTGCTTGCTGTTTTTCTGATGGCAGGTGTAATCGGGACGATCGCTGTAAATAAATATTACAGCAAGCAGCATTTCGGTGAATTTAAGGATGTTGCGAGGCTTACAGCTCAATGGCAGCAGAAGTACGGTGATTCGGCCATCACAAAAGTTATCAATATTAATAATCCCTTGTATATCGATTATTACCTGGACCGTTACAATTCAAGAACACGTTTCGAAACCTATACCATCGAAGGAACCTCAGGGCTGCAAACACTTTCGGAAATACTGAAAAGCAGCAGCAGTCCGTATTTCCTGTATGCCACAACTAAACCAAGTCCGGAACAAAGCGATGAAATTATCCGGTCGTTTTATCCTTATATTGTTGATATGAAAGACTATGGACAGTTTTCATCCATTGTACTTTACGGCAAGCAGAAAGGGAAAACGTTTGAAGAAGCAAACGGTTTGACTGAAATTAAGTTTCTGAAAGCCAGTCTGAAAGCTGATACGCTCATACCCGTGAATAATACCGATACATTAAAAGCACAAAAGTTAGACGCAGCTACTGAATACAGTCCGGGTATTGAGCTTAAT
>CAZOXJ010000269.1:0-4740 GCA_964583325.1 uncultured Lentimicrobiaceae bacterium | reverse complement strand
CAATTTCCCCAACAAAAAAAGCCGGCAAAAATTACCAGCTTTTTAAAAATGCTTTGATAGAAATTATAAGACAAAATTCCGCGCCAGTTTAAGCGCTTCGTCCAGTCCCTGTGGGTTTTTGCCTCCCGCGGTTGCAAAACCCGGCTGTCCGCCGCCGCCGCCTTGTATAGCTTTGGCGAGTTCGCGTACAATATTGCCGGCATTCATGCCTTTGGACGCAACTAATTCGTCAGAAACCAGAACGCTAAGCGTGGCTTTTCCATCGTTTTCGGAACCTAAGACAAGAAACAGATTTTCAACAACGGCGCGCATTCCGAAAGCAATATCTTTGGCTGCGGTAGCGTCGGCATCAATCCTTTTTGCCAGGAAATTAATACCATCAATATTCTGTACCTGTACGATAAGCTCATCTTTTAGTTTCATTGCTTTTTCGCGGTTCAGCGTTTCCATTGCTTTGCGCAATTCGGCATTCTGATCGATAAGTTGCTGAACGGCTTTCAATGGCTCGGTCGGACTTTTAACCATTTGTTTCAGGCCGGCAATAATTGCTTCCTGTTCGTAAATATACTCTTCGGCTTTGGCAGCAGTGATGGCTTCGATACGGCGTATTCCGGAAGCAATGGCCCCTTCGCTGACAATTTTTACCAACCCGATTTGCCCCGTAGCATCCACATGCGTTCCGCCACAAAGTTCAACGGAATCGCCATAACGGATCACGCGTACTTTATCGCCGTATTTTTCGCCAAAAAATGCCAGGGCACCCATACTTACAGCTTCATCCATTCCAACAGCCCGGTGTTCGTCGCGCTGCGCATTCTGGCGCACCAGCTGGTTAGTCATTTTTTCGATGGCAAGTAGTTCATCCTCTGTAACTTTCTGAAAATGTGAGAAGTCGAAGCGAAGATAATCGGGACCCACGAATGAGCCCTTTTGCTCCACATGCGTTCCAAGGACTTTGCGGAGCGAATAATGCAGAAGATGCGTTGCCGAGTGGTTATTAGCTGTTGCTGTCCTGCGTTCCATATCCACCACTGCGCGAAAACCTGTTTCCGGATTATCGGGCAGATTCTCAACTATATGTACAATAAGGTTGTTTTCTTTGCGGGTGTCGGTAATCCTGAGTATTTCGTTGGCCGAAACCAGGGTTCCGGTATCGCCGGTTTGTCCGCCACTTTCAGCATAAAAAGGAGTCCGGTCGAAAACGAGCTGATAAACATCTTTTCCTTTGGCTGTAATTTTGCGGTAACGGGTAATTTTTACATCGGCTTCGTTAGCGTCGTAGGCCAGGAATTCAGTGCTTTCGGAGGCTTCGAGCACGTGCCAGTCGTCGGTTGAAACGGTTGCATCGCGGCGCGAACGGTTTTTCTGCTCTTCCAGTTTTATTCCGAAATTTTCCATATCCACATCCCAACCCAGCTCGCGGCTCATAAGTTGGGTAAGGTCGATAGGGAAACCGAATGTATCGTACATTTCGAAAGCAAATTCACCGTTGATAAGTTTCTGGTCGGGATGTGCCGCGATATACTGGTTGAACTTAACAATGCCTGTGGCCAGCGTGCGAAGGAAGGATGCTTCCTCTTCGTGTATCACTTTTTCGATAAGCGTGTGGTTGCGTTTCAGTTCGGGGAAAAACTCACCCATCTGAGCTTCGAGAACTGCAACAAGTTTGAACATAAGCGGTTCGCGCATATTCAGGAACGAATACGCATAACGCACGGCACGGCGCAAAATACGGCGGATCACGTAACCGGCTTTCACATTCGATGGCAACTGACCATCGGCAATAGCAAAAGTTACAGCCCGAAGGTGATCGGCAATAACCCGCATGGCGACATCACTTTTCGGATCGCTACCGTAAGGAATACCTGTAATTTTTGCGATTTCGGCAAGCAAAGGGGTAAAAACATCGGTATCGTAATTGCTTTGCGTTCCCTGCAGGACCATACATAGGCGCTCGAATCCCATGCCGGTATCCACATGTTTTGCGGGCAGCGGAACCAGTGAGCCGTTAGCCTGTCGGTTGTATTGAATAAAAACGTTGTTCCAGATTTCGATAACCTGCGGATGGTCGTTGTTAACCAGTTGATCACCAGGGATTTTAGCTTTTTCAGCATCAGTGCGAATGTCAACATGGATTTCGGAACACGGGCCGCATGGACCGGTGTCGCCCATTTCCCAGAAATTATCTTTTTTCGAGCCTCTTAAAATGCGATCTTCCGAAATATATTTCTTCCATATTTCGAGGGCTTCGGTATCTTCGGCCATATTATCGGCAGCATCGCCGCCAAAAATGGTTACATATAATTTGTCCTTGTCAATTTTGTAAACTTCGGTGAGCAATTCCCAGGCCCAGGCAATGGCTTCTTCTTTAAAATAATCGCCGAACGACCAGTTGCCCAGCATTTCGAACATGGTATGATGGTAAGTATCGTGGCCCACTTCTTCCAGGTCGTTATGTTTTCCTGAAACGCGGAGGCATTTCTGCGAATCGGCAACACGCGGCCATTTTGCAGGTTCGTTGCCCAGAAACCAGTCTTTAAACTGGTTCATTCCGGCATTGGTAAACATTAAAGTCGGGTCGTTTTTTACCACCATTGGGGCCGACGGAACAATATGGTGTTGTTTTGACGTAAAGAAATCAAGAAAAGTACGGCGTATTTCGGCGCTGGTCATCATTAAATGTATTTTACTTAGTTTTAGGAATAAATGTTGCGGATGGTGTATTATATTGTATATTAGTTGCTTATAAGGGATGAGTGAAAGTAGTTGATTTAAAAAGGAGTACTTTTAACATTTGTTCACACCTTAAAGGGCTGCAAATTTAAGTTAAATAATTATTTTTGCCCTTACCGGAATGAAAGTTGACAAGATATTTCGTTAATGAGATTGAAGAGTTTCATCGGTTCAATGGTTCAATTGCCTGCGGAGTTCAAGGGTTCAATTGCCTGCGGCGTTCAATTGCTTCGCGTTCAATTGTCTGAAGAGTTCAAAATTACAAAGTAATATTTGTGGACTTTGAACATTTGTATTTTTGAAACATGAACATTTGAACCCTTGAACCTTTGAACGCGAATCATTTAACATTGGACGCGAATCATTGTACCATTAAACTTTTGAACGCGAAGCATTGAACATTGAACGCGAAGCATTGAACCTTTGAACTTTTTTAACTAACCCCAAAATCCTAACCCCCAAACCCTCAATAAAAAGTGGCCAAAGTAAAATACCAGTTTAATACCAAATCACTAAAAATCGAGAAGGTTCAGGTGACGATGAAGGAGCGCCTGATGCGGCTTGCCGGTTCAATGGCATTCGGATTGGTATTTGGAATGGTTGTTATAGTGCTGGCATACAATTTTATGAAGTCGCCGCGCGAAAAAGTGTTGCAGAACGAACTTGAACAATTCAAACTGCAATATAAAATCATGAACGACCGCATGGATAAAATCCAGAATGTACTAGCCGATGTTCAGGATCGGGACGATAATATTTACCGGGTAATTTTTGAAGCTGAACCCATTCCTTCCGAAGTTCGCAAAGCCGGATTTGGAGGTGTGGATCGTTACGAACATTTACAAGGACTTGATAATTCAAATATTATTGTGAATACAGCCAAAAGGCTCGACGAAATCACCAGTCAACTTGTGGTTCAAAGCAAATCGTACGACGAAGTTTTTAAACTGGCAAAAGATAAAGAGAAACTGATAGCAAGTATTCCGGCTATTCAACCTGTTGGTTTTCATGATTTAAGAAGAATAGGATCTTTGTTTGGATACCGAACCGACCCATTTTATAAAGTTACCAAGTTTCACGAAGGCATTGATTTTACGGCTGCCGTAGGAACACCGATTTATGCTACCGGCGATGGAGTTATTTCTGAAGCGGAATACAATAGCGGAGGTTATGGTCAAAAAATTACCATAAACCATGGATTTAGTTACGAAACGGTATATGCGCATCTTTCGAAAATAAAAGTCAAAAAAGGACAACGCGTTAAACGCGGCGAAGTCATAGGTTTGATGGGAAATACCGGTAAATCTACAGCTCCCCATCTGCATTACGAAGTCCGTAAATCAGGTGTGCCTATGAACCCGATTTATTTCTTCTTTAACGATATTACCCCTGCCGAATACCAGGCCATGATTGAGCTGTCGAAACAGCCGTCGCAGACGTTGGATTAGGGTTTAAAGGTTCAATGCTTCGCGTTCAAGGGTTCAATGCTTCGCGTTCAAGGGTTCGATGCCTGCGGCGTTCAAGGTTCAATGCTGCGCGTTCAATTGCTTCGCGTTCAAGTTCAAGGGTTCAATGTTTCGCGTTTAAGGATTTGATAAAAAAATCATCATCTTTAATTTATAAAAAGGAGTGCTATGAAAATAGATCGGTTTGAAGATTTGGAAATATGGAAAACCTCGCGTGAACTTTGTAAATTTGTATTTGAATTGACATCGAAAGAAATCTTTAATAAAGATTTTAAATTTAGAGATCAGATTCGTGCTTCGTCAGGATCAACGATGGATAATATTGCAGAAGGATTTGAACGAGGCGGCAATAAGGAGTTTTTACAGTTTCTTTATATTTCGAAAGGATCATGTGGGGAAACACGTTCACAGGGCTACAGAGCATTTGATTTTAATTACATAACGCAGCTTGAGTTAGATAAATTGATTGTCTTAACTGTAGCTCAGAGTGCAAAAACTGCCAACCTTATAAAGTACCTGAAAGACAGTGAATTGAAAGGAG